>NC_014319.1:1200000-1500000 GCF_000196855.1 Leuconostoc gasicomitatum LMG 18811 | reverse complement strand
AGACATGATTCATGTTTATAAATCAGATGATTTAAAACCAGTGGCTATTAAGACAATGCCCTATCCTGGTTTTGCAACGGATTTACAACAACCAATAACACCACTATTACTGATGGCGAATGGTGAAAGTACAATTCAAGATACAATTTATCCAAAGCGTGTCAAGCATATTGCCGAGCTGCGACGTATGGGTGGAGATGTTGATTCTGAAAAACCGGGTGAAATTAAAATTAATTACTCGCCACGTCTCGTTGGAACAGATGTTCAAGCAGCTGAGATTCGAGCAGGTGCTGCATTGATCATTGCAGCTATCATGGCTGAGGGTGAAACAGTCATTAATGATGCCGACCATATTTTACGTGGCTATGATCGTATTCAAGATAAGCTAACACACTTAGGTGCTGAAATTTCAATTGAAGGTATTGATTTAATTAATCTCATGCCTTAATGTCAAGATAAATAACGTTAATAATGATGATAATTAGTACAGCAGTTTGTTGCAATTTAATTATTAACATGCTAAAATATACTAGTTATAGACTGACTCTGGTACAGAAGTATCAGGGCGCTAAGGAGAAATTACCATGCAAGCAGAAATCCATCCCAAGTACCAACCAGTTGTTTTTCTTGATGCAACAACAGGTAAGAAGTTTTTATCAGCTTCTACTGTGACATCAAATGATACAACTGATTTTGAAGGTACAGAATACCCAGTTATCCGTATGGATATCACATCAGATTCACATCCATTTTACACAGGTAAGCAGAAGTTTACACAAGCGGATGGTGCAGTCGACAAGTTCAACAAGAAGTTTGCTGGATTTGGCTTCAAGAACAACGAAGAAAAGTAAGTCAGTGTTCTTAATAAAAGCGTTCACTAAAGTGAACGCTTTTATTTTTTGAATTATAATTTAAGAAGGGAAAATATTTGGTGATAATTAAGTTAACGGCTATGTGAAGTACATGGTGTTATCGTAAAAAAATTAATCACGATATATTGATATTATGGCTCGAACAAGTCTCCCAGTGACATTGCATGAAAAAATAACAGTAATAATTGATGACATACGTATTGATGGTATGGGCATTGTCTATATAACACCGACATATCCACTATATATTGCTGATGCCATTCCAGGTGAAAAAGTATTGTTAGAAGTGATTCAAGTAGACAAATTTTCTGGTTATGCTAAGATTATTGAAATTATTGTGGCATCAAATAAACGTCAAAACAGTCATCGTCAGTATTTAATTGCTGCTGGTACTGCACCACTTGTCAATTTGAAATATGATGCACAACTTGAGTTGAAACAATCTCAAATTAAAAAACTATTCCAAGAGAAAAATATAGCAGTGGCAGTTGAACCCACGATTGGCATGGAGAACCCGACTTATTACCGTAATAAGACGATTGTGCCAGTTAAGTGGCAGGAAGGCCATTTGACAAGTGGATTTTACCGCCGTGGCAGCCATGAATTAGTGCCTATGACAGATTATTTTGTGAATGATCAAGCCATTGACCAAGCCATTATCAAAGTGCGTCAGGTTTTGGAAAATTATAACATTACTGCATTTGATCCTGATTTTGAAAAAGGAACTATCAGGTATATTATGATTAGGCGTGGCTACTATTCTCATGAATTAATGGTCGTGCTCGTATCAAACGAGAGTGCGCTTAATTTCGAAAAAGAAATTGTTAAGGATATTGTGGCACAGTTACCGGAAATTAAAAGTTTGTTATTTAATTTTAGTCCAAAGAAAGATTTTGTTCTATTAAGCCCAAATAACAGAACACTTTGGGGAGAGGATGCTATTCATGATATCTTACTAGGTTACGATTTTATTATTGGACCGAATTCGTTTTATCAAGTTAACCCACAGACAACGGAAGTGCTTTATGATTTAGCTGCAAAAAAAGCTGCTCTTAAACCAACGGACCTTGTCATTGATGCCTATTCAGGAATTGGTACGATTGGCATAACAATTGCTAATCAAGTTCGTCAGGTAATTGGCGTTGAAGTAATTCCTGGCGCAGTAGCAGATGCTCAGATTAATGTGCGTGCAAACAACATCAATAATGCTGACTATATTCTTGCTGATGCACCAAAACAATTTGCAAAATGGCAGTCGGAACGTTTGCGACCAAACGTTGTGTTTGTCGATCCACCACGGCGAGGATTAACTCGTGAGTTAATTCAAGCAACAACCGAAATGGGACCGGATAAATTTGTCTATATTAGTTGTAATCCGGTAACGTTAGTGCGTGATGCTGTTGAGATTATTCGAAATGGGTACCACATTGATGGTCCTATTGTCCCAGTTGATCAATTTCCGCAAACATCTCATATTGAGAGCATTACAATATTCAAGAAAAATTCTTGAAGTCATGACTATAAAGTAAAAATATTATTTGTTAGCAGGTAGACGACTAACGATCAATGAGTTATGTATCGTTAATTCGGTCCACAAGATGCTTTTATTTTGGAGAACAAATGAACTATCAAATTACAGAAGTTGGTAACATATTAAATGCACCAACGCAGGGAAATGGGTTAATAACAGGTGTAGCATTTAACTCGCAACAGGTAACGACAGGCGACTTGTTTGTTGCGTTGGTTATGGATAATGACGGGCATAATTATATTCAAAATGCATTAGACAATGGTGCTGCTGCAGTATTAGTTGACAATAAACATGTCATAAATACGAAAATACCAGCAATCATAGTTGACGACACACTAATCGCATTACAACAGTTGGGAAAATATCAGCGTAATCAAATTAACCCGACAATCATTGCCATTACTGGTTCTAATGGTAAAACCACAACAAAAGATATGCTGTTTTCAATTATGGCGACCACATACCGAACATTTAAGACACCAGAAAATTTCAATAATGAAATTGGTGTGCCAATGACACTACTCATGATGCCAGAAAATACCGAGGTGTTAGTGGTTGAGTTAGGAATGGATAGACCAGGGCAGTTAACTGTTTTGTCTCGCTTAGTTAGACCAGATGTTGCTATGATTACCATGATTGGCGAAGCACATATTGAATTTTTTAAAACACGTGCCAATATTGCACGTGCAAAGTTAGAAATTGTTAGTGGTTTGAAAAGTGATGGCGTGTTATTTATCCCGTTTGATGAGCCGTTATTGACCGAGGCAATCGTACAACGTCAAGTCATCCTATTTGGACAGGGCGTAAACAACATAGAAGCGTTTTCAGATCATACAATGTTTGTTTATCAAAATACTCAGTTTGCAATTCCTTTAATTGGTGGGTATAATATTATGAATGCGCTCGCAGCAATTTCAGCGGGTATCTTATTACATATTGACTTAAAAAAAGTCGCAAAAGCGCTCCAAACATTTGATTTGACTAAAAATCGCACAGAAAGGCTTGTCACAGCTCGCGGTGTCGTTTTGATTAGTGATGTGTACAATTCAAATCCAACGGCAGTGGCAGCAGTTTTGGCGACATTGAAAGCAATACCAGCGCCACACAAATATGTGGTGCTGGGTGATATGTTAGAATTAGGTGATCAAGCAAATAAATTGCATGCTAATTTAGGACAAAAGGTATTGGATTCGGGTGTTGACGGTGTTTATTTGGTTGGTCCATTATTGAACAAAAACATGGCGCCAATTATACAAGCACATATTGATTCAGTAGATTTTCATCAATATGCAACAGATCAGTTAGACCAATTACGTTTAGATTTACAAACTCTAGGCGAAAAAGGTGATGTGATTTTGTTAAAGGCAAGTCATGGCATACACTTAGAAACCGTTGTTAACGCATTAATGAAATGAGTTTTTTATTGGATTGGGGGATGCAATAATGAAACGTACACAGCATTATCGCATGAAAAATCAACTATGGCGGCGTGCTTTTGTAGCCATATTGGTTGTCATTGTTTTGTGTGTTTGCAGTCTATATGTGATACAATATAAGCCAATGACTTTGAATTCCGAGCCAAAAGCCGTGAAGCATACGACCAAACCGGCATCTGAAGGTATTATAAAAAATTTAAACCAAAATGTTCTTTTGAAAAACAATAATTTGGCGGATAGTTTTAATACACAATTAAAAGATTCGGGTTTTATTGGTACGGCTTTGATTGTTCAGCATAATCATGTAATTTTACAACAAGGTTTTGGTTATGCTGATAAAAAAGAAAATCGATTGAATGATGCACAATCGCTGTACCAAATTGCGTCCATTCAAAAAGGCTTTACTGCAACTTTAATTATGAAACAGATTCATGCAGGGAAATTACAGCTTAATACGCTATTGAGTCAATATTATCCAAACATTCCTGATGCTGATAAAGTGACAATCAAAGAAATGCTTACAATGACCAGTGGGTTAACAGAAAAAATGGATGCTAATGTATTCACTACGGAAGCTGAAAATGTTGCATTTGATGCTGAACATACAACAGTTTTAAATTCATCTAATTGGTCATATCAGGCAATTAATTATCGCTTATTGTCTGGTATTCTGATGAAAATTACACATAAAAGTTATTCAGATTTGTTCAATGAAACCTTCAACAAAAAGTATCATTTGAATGTGTTAGATTATAAAGATTTTGTGGTAGATCCGCATCGTACAATTGGTTATAAGAATGCCGATTATAGCCAATTAGCATCAGAAAAACCATTATCTTATGCGTTTGAAACTGGTACTGGAAATATGGCTATGTCTGCCGGAAATTTGTATACTTTTTATCGTTTATTAACTGATCATGTGATATTAAATGAAGAATTATTGAACATGATGTGGCAGCATCCGGTTACTAGTAACTATGCAGGTGGTATGTACCATTATGATGAGTCTAGTATTGGACATGGCTTTAAATTAGGGTTTGAACCAACGGTCATACTGACAAAAAATGGTCAAGATGCTGTGATCTTGATGAGTAACGAAAATGCAAGAGATAAAAGCTGGAAACCACTGGCTAAGCACTTGTTTGCACAAATGACAGCAATCAAAATTATAAAATGATTTTGATTGCTTACGCGCCAAAGAGCGCAGAGGAGAAAAATTTTGAAGTTTAGTGAATTAGGTTTATCACAAGATATTTTAGATGCAATTACAACACATGGTTATGTAGAAGCAACACCAATACAAGAAAAGACAATTCCGTTAACACTTGCTGGTAAAGATGTTATCGGTCAAGCACAAACGGGGACTGGTAAAACAGCTGCTTTTGGTTTGCCAATATTAGAACATATTGATTTAGATAATAAAAATATTCAAGCATTGATTGTATCACCAACACGTGAACTGGCTATTCAAACAGCTGAAGAATTAAAAAAGTTAGGCCGTGATAAACATGTCGATGTTCAAGTTGTTTTTGGTGGCGCAGATATTCGTCGTCAAATTCAAAATTTGAAGTCACATCCACAAATTTTAGTTGGCACACCTGGTCGTTTACTTGATCATATTAACCGTAAGACTGTGAAGATTGAACATGTTAAAACATTGGTTTTGGATGAAGCTGATGAAATGTTGAACATGGGATTCTTAGAAGATATTGAATCAATCATTAAAAATACACCTGCTGAACGTCAGACGTTATTGTTCTCAGCAACCATGCCACCAGCAATTAAGCGTATTGGTGTCAAGTTTATGACGAATCCAGAACATATTCAAATTGAAGCCAAGGAATTAACAACAGACTTGGTTGACCAATATTTTGTTCGCATGCGTGAAAATGAAAAGTTTGACACAATGACGCGTATATTTGATGTGCAAGCACCAAAGTTGGCGATTGTGTTTGGCCGCACAAAGCGTCGTGTTGAAGAATTAGCACGTGGCCTAGAAGCACGTGGTTATCATGCTTCTGGTTTGCATGGCGATTTGACACAACAAATGCGTTCGCGTGTTTTGGCGCAATTTAAGTCACATGAAATTAATATTTTAGTTGCGACAGATGTAGCTGCCCGTGGTTTGGATGTTAAAGATGTGTCTCATGTTTATAATTTTGATATTCCACAAGATCCAGAATCTTATGTACACCGTATTGGCCGTACTGGTCGTGCTGGTGCTAAGGGTGTATCTGTAACGTTCGTTTCACCCAACGAAATGGATTACTTGCGTGCGGTTGAAGATCTAACAAAGAAACGTATGACAGCATTGGAACCTGCTTCATTACAAGACGCACGCGTTGGAAAAATTAAAAATGCTGCTGGTGAAGTTAGTAAAATTGTTGATGCAGCTAATGCCAAAGAAATTCAATCAGAAGTTGATAAGTTAACAGCACAGTATTCATCTGAACAATTAGCTGCTGCATTGTTATCATCAGTTGCCGATCTAGAGAAGCAAAATACACCAGTTGAAATTACTCGTGAACGACCACTACCAAGACGTCGTGGTAATGGTGGCGGTTCACGTAATGGTGGTAGCCGTGGTGGTGATCGTCGTCGTGGTAATAGCGGTGGTGGTTATCGTGGCAACCGAAGTGGAAATGGCGATTCACGCTCTAGTAATGGTGCAGGACAACGTCGTGAATCATCACGTGACGGTGGTTCAGGATCAAACGGTGAACGTCGTTTCGGCGATTACAAGCGTCGTGATGGTCGCTCAACAGAACGTCGTTCAAACAATGGCGGCGGGGCACCACGTCAACGTCGCGAATTTACAGTACGTGAAAAAGATTAATCAGTAAAAGCGTATAATCTGATGCCTATTAGAAAAACGCAACAATGATATTTTGTTCACAAATTATGATAGTTTAAATACACACGATGAAACCGTCCAAACAATATTTGGATGGTTTTTCATTGTTTAAACATGGAGACTCAAAATGAAAACAACTGCAGAGGCCATTACCTTTATACATGGGCGGCCAAAAGGTGGTCGCAAAGAATCAATGGACCGCATGTATGCGTTACTTAAATCATTAGGAAATCCACAAGACCAGCTACCACCTGCAATACATGTGACAGGAACAAATGGGAAAGGTTCCGTAGCTACTATGACAAGTAATATTTTACGTGTGTCTGGTTACAAAACCGGTTTGTTTATTTCTCCGTATATTATTGATTTTCGTGAACGCATTCAAATTAATAATGAATTAATTTCGGAAGCACATTTAGTAGCTATTACAAAAAAAGTTGCTGAAACTTTAAAAAAAGTAGATGTGCAATTGGCACCTGATATACCAACAGAGTTTGAAGTATTGACAGCAGTGATGTTTACTTATTTTGCACAGCAAAAATTAGACGCATTAGTTATTGAAGTCGGTATTGGTGGGCAGTTAGACTCAACTAATGTCATGCCAAATGCTAAGGTAGCTGTAATTACAAGCATTGGTTTAGATCATCAAGTATTGTTGGGTCATACAATTGAAGAAATTGCATGGCAAAAAGCCGGCATTATTCATAATAATATGTCGGTTGTCATTGGCAATCTACCTGAAAACGCGCGTCGCGTGATTGCTGATCGCGCAAATGTATCTTTGCTTCAAGGATCACTTAATGATTTTGAACAAGGGTTGCCGGGCAAATATCAAATTCAAAACACTGCAACTGCAGTCGCCGCTGTCGCGGCTTTTGATAGGAATATTAAAAGCATTGATATTAAACAGGGATTAAGAGAGAGCCATTTCGCTGCACGTTTTGAATTAATTAAGCCAAATGTGATGATTGATGGCGCTCACAATGCTCAAGGTTTAAAAGAACTTTATCAAGCACTCAATACGCCTTTATATCAAACAATGACTATGACGTTAATTATTGGTAGCTTAATGGATAAAAACGTCGTATCGGCTTTTGATGATATTTTAAAAAACAAGCGTTTTCAAATTATGTTGGTCCCTTTTGTTGGTCCAAATGGTCGACACAGTTTAGATATTAAAACAGTGGCACAAAAGTATGGTGTTAAAGTAGCTGAAAATTGGCATGAAGCATATCATCAATGTCATACAGATATGATCATTTTTACTGGTTCTTTATATTTTGTTAGTGAGGTACGAGGAGAGATATGCCAAAATTAGAGGGGGAATTATCAACACGATTAATACTTAGTGTCGTGTCGATAGGGTTATTGGGATTCTCTGATATCATGCTGGAAACAGCGTTGAATGTCAGTTTTCCACTGTTGATGACAGAATTTGATGTGACATCTAGTACAGTACAGTGGCTAACATCTGGCGTTATTTTGCTGACGAGTATGGTAGTTATTTTATCGCCATGGTTGAAGCAACGCTTTACAAATAGAAGCCAATTTATGGTGGCAACAGTGATTTCGATTGTTGGTGTGTTAATTGATGCTGTGAGTAGTAATTTTGGATTGACACTGTTTGGTAGACTATTACAAGGTATCGGCGGTGGTGTAGGCATGCCCCTTATGTATAACGTCATTTTTGAACAAGTACCGGAAAACAAACGCGGTACAATGGTTGGTATCGGGTCGCTAATTATTTCATTTGCACCAGCAATTGGGCCAGCTTTTGGTGGTTATTTAACGCAGAATTTTGGTTGGCGTACAGTCTTTTGGGTTGTTTTACCAGTTCAAATAGGGTCGCTGGTTATTGGCTGGTTTACTATTAAACAAGTATCTCGTTTAACAAAAGAAAAATTAGACTTGATTGGTTGGGTATTGCTTAGTGCATTCTTTGTCGCTGGTATTTTTGTCATTGAGCGTATTAGTTCGCATGGTGTGACAAATATTACGAGTGTGGCGTTACTTTTGATGATGTTTGGCGGCATTGGCGGTTATTTACTTTACGCGCCACATGTTGTTAATCCGCTGTTGAATCCAGCTATTTTCAAATTCAAAATATTTTCGTTAAGTATTACGGCTTCATTTATAACGCAAGTTGTTAATTTAACATTTAATTATGCATTACCAATGACAATACAAATGGTATTATTTCAAAATTCACAGGTTGCAGGTTTGACCCTGCTACCAGGAGCCCTAGGTTATGCTTTAATGGCGATTATATCAGGTCGACTTTATGACCGCTATGGTGCAAGATTACCAATAATGATCGGATTAGTCCTGATTCTTATTGGTACAATTATGATGGCAGTGTTGCCAATTAGTTTATATGGCATGCTATTTAGTTTTTTGGTTATTCAACTCGGCTCTGGTTTCTGGTTTGGTAATAATATGACCAATGCAATCAGTCATGTACCAACTAATTATCAAAGTGCAGGAAATTCGATCTTCACAGCCACAAATAATTATTCAGCAGCAGTTGGGATTGCTTTAGCTGCAGGCATTATTTCAATTTTCCAAAAACATGCGGATTCGGCCGACCGACTCATTACAGCGACTCACTTGGGGGCAACTTGGTTATTTAGAATAGATGTTTTTTTAATTGTGTTGGCAGCAATTTTTTCTGTTCGTGTTTTGACAAGTGTGAACAAAAAAGGTTAGTTACGTATCATCTCTTAGAGGTGAACAATGGCTTTAAATGAACAAATAAAAAAATTTTATACAGTACTTGGTCAGAATGGAAAGGATGCATTAAAAGAATTACGACGTCACTTTCCAAATGATTATAATTTGAATGAAATGACACATGATGCTGCAGAGGATTTTATTGCTCAAAATCCAACACAAAATAAAGCATTACTGATTGGCGTAGAAATTGGGAAACATATCGCAATGGCAACACGTCCCAAACTTTTGAGCGCTAAATTTTCAGAAGAAATTGGGTATTACGCACAACGACAAATTGGTCATCTACCTCAAGAACAATTGTGTGTTGCTTTGCTTGATGCACAGTTGAGTGTTATTGGATGGGAGACCATTTTTGTTGGTAGTTTAACGCATGTGCAGGCCTCACCGCGTGAGATTTTTCAACGTGCTTTGCATGCTAATGCGCTTGGATTTATGATTGTTCATAATCATCCTAGTGGTAATCTGAAACCATCAGATGCTGATGTGCAATTTAGTCAAAGATTAAAGTTGCTTGGGGAACAAATGACAGTACCAATGTTAGATTCATTTATCGTGACGCGTGATAGTTATTGGAGTATGTCGGAAAATGCGCAATTGAAAATTATTGTATAAAACTTGTGTGTCAAAGGGTTTTGCTATTATTTTTGGTAAAATCTTTTTTTGTGTCGATAAAACTGGTAGAATAGAATGGATTGAAATTGCGTAATAAACGAGGATAAAATGACAAATAAGAAACCAGCAGTATGGTATGAGCATCTTCATACTGAAAAACATACAGGCGCACGGCGCGGTCGTATTCATACGCCACATGGTACCTTTGAAACACCAATGTTTATGCCTGTTGGCACACAAGGAGCAGTAAAAGGTGTAGGCACACGTGAACTAAAAGATATGGGATCACAATTCATTTTAAGTAATACTTATCATTTATGGGTACGCCCAGGAGATGAATTGATAGCACAAGCTGGCGGATTACATCAGTATATGGGTTGGGATCAAGCTATTTTGACAGATTCGGGTGGCTTTCAAGTTTTTTCATTGTCAGATGCTCGTAAGTTACAAGAAGAAGGTGTAACTTTTCAAAATCATGTGAATGGTGACAAAATGTTTTTGTCACCTGAAGTGGCTATGCGAATACAAAACAATTTAGGTTCGGATGTCATGATGCAACTTGACGAGGCAATTCCTTATTTTGAAAGTTATGATTATATTAAGGAGTCAATGCAACGTTCTCTTCGCTGGGCAGAACGTGCACAAGTAGCTCATAAAAAAACAGATTCTCAAGGACTATTTGGTATTGTTCAAGGGGCAGGATTTAAAGCATTACGCACAGAATCAGCGAATGGCTTAGTGGGAATGGATTTGCCTGGATATGCAGTTGGTGGCCTTTCGGTTGGTGAATCAAAGTTAGAAATGAATCGCGTATTGGATTTTACTATGCCATTATTGCCTGAAGACAAGCCACGGTACCTAATGGGTGTGGCTGCACCGGATTCTTTGATAGACGGGGTCATACGAGGGGTAGATATGTTTGACTCGGTGTTGCCAACACGTATTGCCCGTAAAGGGACATTAATGACACGTCGTGGACGTGTGGTTATTAAAAATTCAAAGTATAAAAATGATTTTACACCGTTAGATCCGGATTTGAGTTATTATTCAGCCAATCCAATTCGAACAAATCAATTTGGCAATCAAAGACAGTTTGATAATCCAAATTACAATCCATTTCAAAATTTAACACGCTCTTACTTACATCATTTATTTAACGCAAACGAAATTTTAGGCGCACAGTTAGCATCACAACATAATTTACGCTATTTATTACAGTTTATGGAAGATATGCGAACAGCGATTGAACATGACGAATTATTAGCGTTTAGAGCGACTGTAATGGAAGAATATGGTTATAATAAGCCAAATGCGCGTTTATTTTAAAAAAAAGTCGCAGAGTTTGATATAATTAATGTATAGTGTGATTAGTAAATAGTTCACACAGTTAAGAAAGTAGGAAATACTAATATGAACTTGAGTTTGATTTTCCCAGTTATTCTAATTGTTGGTATGTTTTGGTTTATGAACCGTCAGCAAAAGAAGCAACGTGCGACACAAGAAGCACGTCAAAATAGCTTAGAAAAAGGATCAGAAATTGTAACAATTGGTGGTTTGCATGCGGTTGTTAGTAGCGTAGATACTGCTAACAAAACAGTTGATTTAGATGCTGAGGGTGTGATTTTAACATTCGATATGGCCGCTATTCGAACAATTAAGCCAAAAGTTGAAGCGCCTGAACCAAAGATAGCTGTTGAAGATTTGAAGCCCTCTGAAGATTCTGCTGAAAAAATTACGGTTGATTCTGATAAGCCTTCAGAAAAATAAGCAGTATAATTAAGAGAGCAGAATGCTCTCTTTTTTTTGGATGGTAATATAAAAATGATAACAAAATCAGTAATTATGGATGATAACACTAAAATTGTGTATGATGAATATGGTCAATTAAATCATCAAACGTTATTTTTATTACATGGCAACGGTAGTTCAGCGCGATATTTTCGTCGTCAAATAACACAATACGAAACGTTATTTCATGTGATAGCCATTGATACACGTGGCCATGGTCGATCTTCTAATGAAAAAGATAGCATTAACATAACTGATATTATAGTAGATATTAATACTTTACGTTTGAAACTGGGTGTTAGTCACATTTTTTTATTGGGTTATAGTGACGGTGCAAATATTGCAATCAAATATGCAACGCTTTATCCTAAAAATGTCACGAGAATGGTATTAAATGCGCCTAATGTAACAAAAGATGGTGTTTATAAAATTCTCTGGGTTGTTGATGATATGGCGCAATTTTTTACTGGGCTTCTTGCGTACGTCAGTACTTACGCAAGAAGGCGTCATGAACAGTTGCATGTCATGAGTCAATCGTTGGAAATCACATCAACAGATTTGGCTTTTGTAAAAGCACCTACACTGATAGTAGTTGGTGAATTTGATTTAGTTAAAAAGCACCATATCGATTATATTGCACATGCGATAAAAAACTCAGAAATTATGGTTATACAGCGACATAGCCATTTTGTAACATATACCAATCCAAAAAAATTCAGTCAACTCGTCATGCCATTTTTACTTAAGGGGATAGTTAATGACAAAGATTAAACATATTTTATCACGACTAATTGTGCCAACGACAACAATTATTTTAGTCATACAGTTGATTTTTATGACACGGGAGATTACCTGGCGAATGATTATATCAACAATTAATGACGTGGCTTGGTGGCAGGCTGTGTTATTGATAGTATTTGGCTTTTTAGCTGTTTTAGTTACCACGTTCAATGATACTATTTTGGCAAAATGGCAAAATTATCGTATTGGAAAAGTTGAATTGTATCAACGTGCATGGTTAATCAATGTTTTTAATATAAATGCTGGTTTTGCAGGTACTGTTAGTGTGCTTTTAAGGCGTATACTTTTTTTTGACCAAAGTAAACCAAATCAATTAAAACCTTATTTTCAAATGTATGTATTAAGTTTGACTGGGTTATTATTGACAAGTGTTTGCGCTTTTTTAGCACTATTTTTAAAAATTATTCCGACATTTGACGATATTATGGTATGGCTAGCTACAATTTTAATTATAACTAGTATTATTGTTACGATATCATTGATTCCTAAATTACATTTATGGCTGGGTATGAAGCGCGCGATTGCAAAGAAATTTATAGGGATTTCGTGTTTAGCCTTGCTATTGCAAATGGGCTTGTTTGTCATTACTGGCATTACGATTGGCGTATCGTCAATTCAGGTTAGCATGATGATGTTCTTGTTTGTTATCGCGAGCACGATTGCCTTTGTATCAATGACACCTGGAAGTTGGGGATCATTTGATGTTGCTATGTTACTGTTATTATCAAATGTTGATGTGTCCCAAGATCGAGCAGTAGTTTGGTTGATATTGTACCGTGTATTCTATAACATACTACCGTTATTTAGTGCATTAGGCTTATTTTTTTATAGATTATCACGTAAATTAAATGTAGATTATCGTGGTGTTCCTCACTATGTAGCGGGAATGGTAACACATCGCATCATTACTGTAACACTTTATTTATTAGGCTTTTTACTGGTATTATCTGGTACAATGCCGGATGTTGCTCAGAAAGTTATGGGCCTAAATCGCTTATGGATATTACCAAGTGTTTATGCAATTGCTAATCAGTTGCCAAATATTATATTAGGCTTTTTATTGTTAATTAGTGCACGTGGGGTAGCTAATCAAGTAATCCGTGCCTATAAGTCGACAATTTTAGTGTTAGTTTTAGTTGTTATTTACACATTAATTAGTTATCAATATATAGCACCAGTGATTTTCGTTGCTGTCTTACTAATTGCGTTTATTCTGAGTAAAAAAACATTATACCGTCAGCAGTTTATTCATTCTTGGGAACAACAAGTGGTCGATGGTGTGATCTGGGGGACCTTAATTATAAGCTACCTATTATTAGGTGTTATTCATGCACCGTTTGTCCAACACCGATTTCATAATTTAAACCATACCGGCATTATGCCATCATTACATTGGTGGATTATGGGCGTGGCAGTTATTCTAATGGTATCAGTGTTTAGTGTCTTATTATTAAGATACTTACATGCGCATCAGCAACAGTTAGGTTTTATTTTTGATGAAGAACGGTTAAATAACATGCTAGCAGTTGGGGACACGCATTATACAAATTTGGCGTTTCTCGGTGACAAACGACTGTACTATTATCAGGTCAATAATCAAGATGTGTTAGCCGTACAATTTAGAATTATTAATAATAAAGCGATGGTGATGGGAGATCCATTTGGTGATGCTAATTACTACGCTGAGGGCATGCAACAATTTGTTGAGGATGCTGATATATTAGGATACATGCCAGTATTCTATGAGGTGAGTGAACGTATTGCCATGCTGGCACATGAGTTTGGATATGATTTTTTCAAACTCGGTGAGGAGGCACACGTCGTACTTGACCAATTTTCAACATCTGGTAAAAAGATGCAAAATATACGTTCAGTCATGCATCAAGCAACGCGTGGTGGTTTTGAGTTCAATGTATTACAACCGCCATTTAGTCAAGATATCATGATGCAATTACGTACAATTAGTGATGAATGGCTTGCAGGTCGAGAAGAAAAAGGTTATTCGTTAGGTTTCTATGATGATCAATATATCCAACGATATCCAATTGCTGTTTTAGAGAAGAATAGTCATATTGAAGCATACGCAACACTTGTAACATCACATACAGAGCAGCAGATGGCGGTTGATCTGATGCGCTTTACCAAAAAATCACCAAATGGTGTGATGGATGTTTTGTTTGTTAATACGATTGCTTATGCTAAAGCACAGGGTTTAATGACACTTAATCTTGGCATGTCACCATTGGCAAATGTCGGACAGCACCGTCAAAGTTTTGGGCGAGAACGCCTAGCTAATTTGGTTTATCAATTTGGATCTAAGGTGTATTCATTTGAAGGTTTACATCATTATAAGAGTAAATTTACAAAAAAATGGGTGCCGATGTATATTGCCTATTCTAGAAAATCATGGATTTTGATGGTAATGATTGGCTTGTTGAAAATTGATAATAAGGGAGTTAAACGTGCACCTGAGATAAAAGTCGTGTATGATAAAGATAACAATTTTTAAATATGAGGAGGGAAAGTATATATTAGCCGTTTAATCTCGTGGAGAGACGGCTGGCCATATATGATAATTGACTATGCCAATGCATGAATTTTTTATGGGGATGACCCAATTAGAATTAATTAATCGCGCGCCAGGATTTTTTAAGTATCAACCACATAATGTTGCAGCACACTCATGGAAAGTAGCACAAGTAGCACAATTTTTAGCAGACGTTGAGGAACAAAATGGGGCTACTATTAATTGGCAACTGGTCTATGAGAAGGCTTTGAACCATGATTACACTGAACGTTTTATTGGTGATATTAAGACACCAGTTAAATATGCAACGTCTACTTTACGATCTATGCTAGCAGATGTAGAAGATTCAATGACGGAAAATTTTATTAAAACTGAAATACCACGTCAATTTCAATCGGTCTATATGCGACGTCTAGGGGAAGGAAAGGATGACAGTATTGAGGGACGAATTTTGTCTATATCTGATAAAGTAGATTTAATGTATGAAGCGTATGGTGAATTAGAAAAATTCAATCCTGAACCTGTGTTTGTTAATATTTTCCAGAGCAGTTTAGAAGCACTAGCTGAATTTCAAGATATGGCGAGTGTTAAATATATTGCTACAGACATCCTACCAGATATTTTTGAGGAAGATTTCATTAGTAAAAATCAATTATATGATTTGGCTAAAAGTTTGTTACCAGATTTTGCTGCTTCTCAAAAATAACCGAAATGCTGGGTTGAAAATTAAAAAATGATTGTATATCAATGTATAAGTTAGTGGGGAAACAATGGTATTAAAAAAGAATTATATTGCACGTATGCGAGAAAAAATTGGGCACGAAGGCATGATCTTTGTGTCAGCGTATGGTATTTTATGGAATGAACAGCATGATAAAATTTTACTTGAAAAACGTTGGGACTCTGACGAGGGCTGGGGCTTTCCGGGAGGGTATCTTGAGTATGGTGATTCACCAACACAAGCGGTTATCCGAGAATTTAAAGAAGAAACCGGCTTGGATGTTGAGGTTGTACGTATGCTTGGTTTGTCTACAAATATTACAGATGAAAATTCATGGGGTGATGCACAAGAAAGCATTGGTATTGGCTTTGAGATGCGATATCTTGGTGGTACCTTATGTAAGGATGGCACAGAAACAGTTGATTTAGAATATGTTTCTGTTGTTCCTGAGCCAAAAATGTTTGTGCCACAGGCACAAAAAACCATACATAGTGTTTTGACAGAAAATGAAGTTAGTGACAAACCTTGGATTCGCGAACATGGCGAATGACTTAATTTAACATAATTGAAAGAGAGAAAAATATGGCATTCTTAGAACTCCAGAATATTAAAAAATCATACTACCTAGGTAAGGAAGAATTTCCTGTTCTAAATGGCATTGATTTGTCGTTTGACAAAGGAGAATTTGTTTCGATTCTTGGTGAATCGGGTGGTGGAAAGTCTACTTTAATGAACATTATTGGTGGGCTAGATCGTAATTTTGAAGGAATCGTTGAAGTCAACGGTGATAAACTTGATCATAGGCAAGAAAAGAAGCTTGACGTTTATCGCCGTGAAACAATTGGTTATATTTTTCAAAGCTTTAATTTAATTAATTATCAAACTAATTTAGAAAACGTTGAGACGAGTTTGAACATGACAACGTTATCAGCTGCTGAACGTAAAGATCGGGCAAAAGCACTGTTAACGAAAGTTGGCTTGGTCGAGCATCTTCACAAATACCCATCGCAATTATCAGGTGGTCAAAAACAACGTGTCGCTATTGCACGTGCACTGGCTTCTGACCCAGATATCATGATTGCCGACGAACCAACTGGGGCACTTGATTCTGTTAATACGACTGAAGTGCTTGAATTACTAAAACAAATTGCTGAAGAGGGTAAACTGGTTATTGTTGTGACCCATTCACAGTCAGTTGCAGAATACGGGACACGCATTCTACACATGGCCGATGGGAAGATTGACGAAGAAAAGTATTTGAAGGATAAATTTTTAGTGCCGGAAAATACAAAGCGCTTAACTTCACGACCTTTGAAATCATCTTCAATTTGGGATATGGCATTTGATCATTTAAAGTATAAAAAGCTTCAAAATTTTTTAATTATATTAGGTTCAGCAATCGGCGTATTTTCGGTTATAATTTTTTTGGGATTAGGTAATGGTATTAAAGGATATATTACCAATCAAGTTGATGCTCTTGTCAATCCAAATTATCAGTCCGTTGTTCGTAATACGACTAAGGATAAAGATGCTAGTGCGGCAGAACGTATGCAAGCAACTGCACAAGCTAGGGCAACAAACTATTCGTCTACAACAATGAATAAAGCTATGCTAAACCGTCTAGACAATGTGCAGGGCGTTGACGCGGTTTATGCTGGTGGTCAGTTTAGTAATGCTGTGTTTACGTATGGTAATGTGAAGTCACAACCAGTGCAAATACAATCATGGTCACCACAATTTTCTAAAAAGACAATTAAAGCTGGACATCAAGCAAAATCTGGTGAAGTATTAATTGATCAGGCATACGCTAAAAAAATTCAAAGTAACTATCAGGCACTGATTGGGAAAACAATCTCATTTAGCTATATGGCGTTTGATTCATCAAATCGACCAGTTGTCATTGCTACTTCAGCAAAAATTGCTGGTATGACTGATGGTGGTCAATCAGGCGCAATGTTTATTCAAAATTGGTCAACAATGCAAAATGATTTGAAAAAGAATAATGCAGTAACAGAAGCGAACTATGCTGCAGTTGAAATAAAAGATACTAAAGCAGTTAGTGCAACGATGAAACGTATTAATAAACTACAAAGTAATGGTATGCAAAGTTTTGCTGGTGTATCATTGACTGATATTTTAAGTACCATTAATACAATTACCAGTTTAGCATCATATGTGTTGGCTGCGATTGCTGGTATCTCATTGCTCGTTTCAGCTATTATGATCATCGTGACAACATACATGTCTGTTTCCGAACGTACACGTGAAATTGGTGTGCTTCGGGCACTTGGTGCTCGCTCTAAGGATATTCGAGGCCTGTTTACAAATGAAGCATTATTGATAGGAATCATATCAGCAGTTGTGGGTATTACGATAGCTTATATTGGACAAATCTTAATGAATACTGCATTAAATGGGTTAATACATTTCAGTATTGTACAGGTGTCAGTTGGTAATGTTATTTTTGCAGTCGTTATTTCGATATTAATTGCATTAATTGCCAGTTTTGTGCCATCACGACGAGCAGCAAAACTAAATACGATTGATGCTTTAGCTGCTGATTAAACATTAATAAATTAAATTTATCTGTGAATTAAATAGTGCTTGAAAAAATTAGTCGCTTGTTAATTGAACCATTCATTAATAAAAAGCGGCTTTTTTGTTACAAAAAATATCTGTCACACAATGGTTTGATATAATGATTACATGTTATAATATTTAAAAAATTATCATTTAAAGAGGAGTTAACAATGCAAATTTTAAAGGAACACGCGAGGCCTTATTTGCGAGATATCATTTTTTCGATTATTGCTGTTGTGATTATGGCGGGTGCGTCTTTATGGCAACCACGTTTGTTGCAAAGCGTGATGAAAGCAATTATTGCTGATGATCAACACAAGGTTATGGTATATGGGGTACAGTTAATTATTTTAGCAGTAATTGGTTTGATTGCTGGTGTCATTAATACAATTTTTGCCGCCAAGATATCACAAAGTATTGCGGCTGATATACGAGCAAATGAATATCAAAAAATTCAATCATTTTCATTTAGTAATATTGAAAATTTTTCAGCGGGCAATTTAGTTGTGCGAATGACAAATGATATTAACCAAGTGCAACAATTGATTATGATGGTTTTACAATCTTTAACGCGTATTCCAATATTGTTTATTGGGGCATTTATTTTGGCATTGATCACTTTACCAAAACTTTGGTGGATTGTGGTTTTAATGGTCATTCTCATTGCATTGGCATCTCAAATTGTTTTTAAACAAATGGGTAAGTATTTTATTCAAATTCAAAATTTAATTGATAAGACAAATACATTAGCTAAAGAAAATTTGCAAGGTGTGCGTGTTGTCAAATCATTTAATCAAGAGACAAATGAGCAACAACGCTTTACTGAAAATTCAAATAATTTAACTGGTGTGACAACGACCATTGGTTATTTATTCTCCACGATGATTCCGATGTTTATGTTAATTTCTTATTTAGCTATTGGTGCGGCAGTTTTATTTGTCGGTCGAGGTATTGTACAAAATCCTGATGATTTAGCAGCGATTACATCATTTATTTCATATTTGATGCAAATATTTTTTGCTATTATGATTGGAGGCATGATGTCAACGTTTGCCTCACGTGGATTTGTATCACTTGGTCGTATAAAAGAAGTTTTGGATACAAAGGCTGATCTCACTTATCATTCTGATGCACCAGAAAAAAAGTTGTCTGGTGATGTATCGTTTGAAAATGTATCATTCACTTATCCGGGAGATGAGCAACCAGCTCTTAAAAATATATCATTTAATGTTAAATCTGGAGAAATGATTGGTATTGTCGGGGCTACTGGTTCAGGGAAGTCGACTTTAGCACAACTTATTCCACGATTATATGACCCGACTGATGGTGAAGTACGTGTTGGTGGTGTCAACTTAAAAGAAGTCAACGAAAAATCATTACGCGCTACCGTATCATTTGTTTTACAACGAGCCATATTGTTTAGTGGCAATATTTCAGATAATTTACGTCAAGGTAAAAAGGCAGCGAGCAATCAAGATTTAAAAAGAGCAGCCGAAATTGCACAAGCAGCCGAATTTATTGATCAATATGATGATGGTTTCGAGCATCTTGTAGAAGAACGTTCAGCTAATTTTTCAGGCGGGCAGAAGCAACGATTATCAATTGCACGTGGTGTTGTCGGTTCACCAAAAATTTTAATTTTAGACGATTCAACCTCTGCTTTGGATGCACGGTCGGAAAAACTTGTTCAGGAGGCGTTAGACAATGAACTTTCTGGAACAACAACTTTTGTCATTGCTGAAAAAATCAGCTCAGTTATTCATGCAGATCGCATATTAGTATTAGACGGTGGAAAATTGGTTGGTGTTGGCTCACATAAAGAATTGTTAGTGTCATCACCAATTTATACTGAAATTTATGAAACGCAGAAAGCCAAAAGGGGTAACTGAACATGGTTGATGTAAAACGTGCCATTAAATATTTTGCTAGTTACTTGAAACAATATTGGATCAGTTTAACATTTGTTGTGGTAATAACGATTGTTTCAACTTATTTTCAAGTGAAAGCACCATCGTATATGGGCAAAGCAATTACAGAGTTAGCAAATTATCTTGGTCAATATATGAATCCAACTACACATGCAATTGCCAGTAAAACGCCCTTTTACCACGCACTTGAATCGATGATGTTGTTCTTCATTCTGACCGCAATTACGATGTTTATCTCGAGCTTTTTGTCTTCTCGTGTGTCGGCACAAGCATCTGGGCGTATGCGTATTGGTTTATTTGCTAAACTGCAAAGAATGACAATTAAATATTTTGATACACATCGCGATGGCGAAATACTATCTTTATTTACATCAGATTTAGATAACATTTTCAATGCAATGAATCAGGCAATTTTCCAACTTTTATCGCAATTTGCTTTATTTGTTGGTATTATTTGGATGATGTTTGATCAGAATGTTAAATTAGCATGGGTCACAATGGCTTCAACACCAGTAGCCATTATTATTGCTTGGGTGATTATTTCACGTGCACGCCATTTTATTGATGCACAACAAGATGCAACAGGCAGCATGAATGGCTACATTAATGAACAAATAAATGGTGAAAAAATTATTATCACCCAAGGCTTACAGGAAGAATCAATTGCTGGATTTATGCCCCACAATGAAAAAGTGAAACAAGCGACTTTTAAAGGACAAGTATATTCTGGGATGCTATTTCCCTTGATGCAAGGATTATCTTTACTGAATTTGGCAATTGTGATTTTTTTTGGATCATGGTTAATCGTTTCTGAAGGCATGGATAAAGCAGTTGGTTTAGGACTAATTGTTGTATTTGTAAACTATTCACAGCAATACTACCAACCAATTACACAAATTACATCAATTTATAACATGTTACAGTTAGCTGTCACTGGTGCACGTCGATTATCAGATGTACATGATCAAGACGAAGAAATTAATCCAGCTGATGGTCAAGAATTAAGTTCCATAAAATCTGGTGTGACACTAGAAAACATTCATTTTGGCTATACAGCTGATAAAGAAATTTTACATGGTGTGTCAATTCAAGTTGACAAGGGTGAAATGGTCGCTTTAGTTGGACCAACTGGATCCGGTAAAACGACTGTTATGAATTTATTGAATAGATTCTATGATGTTGATGATGGTGCAGTTAAATTTGATGGAGTTGACATACGTCATTTGGATTTGAAATCATTACGTGATCATGTCGGTATTGTACTGCAAGATTCAGTCTTGTTTAGTGGGACTGTTGCTGATAATATTAAATTTGGGGCGCCAAAGGCAACGGAAGAAGATATGATAAATGCTGCAAAACAGGCAAATATTCATGAATTTATTGTCTCACTACCAGCAGGTTATCAGACGATAGTGGACGATGAAAATTCGGTATTTTCGACTGGACAAAAGCAGTTACTTGCGATAGCACGAACAATTTTAACAAATCCTGCTTTCTTGATTTTGGATGAAGCGACTTCAAACGTTGATACGGTAACTGAGGCACGTATCCAAGCAGCCATGGATAATGTGATTGCTGGAAGGACCAGTTTTGTGATTGCTCATCGTTTGAAAACGATTCTAGGTGCTGATAAAATTGTGGTACTCAAGGATGGTAAGGTCATAGAGCAAGGATCTCACGAAGCATTACTTAGCAAAGGTGGCTTTTATTCTGAATTGTATCATAATCAGATGGTATTTGATTAAACAGAAAATTAAAAGCATGGGGCAACGAAATCAATTGGGGTTGCACCATGCTTTTTGCGTCTACGGGACATTTTTAAATTTATGGTATAATAGCAGTATTGTCATTATGGATTTTCTTTAATGTTCATATAAACTTTGGAGGACACAATGAATATTGGTCTCTTTACGGATACGTATTTCCCACAAGTTAGTGGGGTTGCTACTTCGATTAAAACGTTAAAAGAAGCGCTAGAGGCGCAAGGTCATCAAGTATATATATTTACATCAACCGACCCTAAAGTTTCGAAAAATAAATTCGAATCGCATATTTATCGTTTTTCTAGTGTACCTTACGCTGGATTTAAAGATAGGCGGTTGGCATTTCGAGGATTAATTCAAGCTGTTGAAATTGCAAAATCACTGCAACTTGATATTATACATACACAAACGGAATTTTCTTTGGGTTTATTAGGGAAATTTGTGGCGCGTCAACTTAAAATTCCAGTGCTTCATACATATCACACGATGTATGAAGATTATACCCACTATGTTGCTAGAGGTTTTTTAATTGGGCCTAAGGGTGTTGGTACATTGATGAAGGCCTATATGTCGGGAATGGTTGGTGTCATTGCACCATCACAGCTCGTTCAAGAAACGTTACTACGATATGGTGTTAAAGCACCAATACGTATTATCCCAACAGGTGTATCATTACCAAACACAGGGGTAGCTCACCAAAATTTACGACAAAAATATGGCTTTTCTTCAGAAGAACCTATTATTTTGTCGCTTGGTCGCTTAGCTTTTGAAAAAAATGTCGCGTTAACAATCTCTGTTTTTTCTGAATTATTACAAACTTGGCCAGAGGCAAGGCTAGTCATTGCTGGAGATGGACCTGCTAGAAAATCGCTAGAGGAACAAGTAAGTGAACTTGCTTTAGAAAAACAAGTTATATTTGCGGGTATGGTGAATCATGATGACATTATTAATTATTACCAAATGAGTAATGTGTTTGTTAGTTCTTCAGATACGGAGACACAAGGGCTGACATTTATTGAAGCAATGGCTGCAAATCGACCATTTGTTGCCATACACTCGCCTTATTTAGATAATCTTGTGGATCATGAAGCTATTGGGACGTTAGTGTCAGATTATGATGAATTGCTAGCTGGAATTGAAAAATATTTACGTCGTCCGGTCTCAGAATTAGACACAATCGTGCGAGCTACAAAAATGAAAGATGTTGATGCAACGACCTTTGCACATCGTGTACTGGATTTTTACGAGACGGTATTAGCTGATTACCATGATACAGATGTACCTGATGATGAAAACCCAACACCTGATGAGGTGGGTTATATGAAACGTATTTTACGAAATCCATTTAGGAGAAATTAATTGAAAGTTTTACTCTATTTCGAAAATCAAAAATTAATTGCTAAATCAGGTATTGGCCGTGCTTTGAAATTACAACAACAAGCGTTAGCATATACTGATATTGAAGTAACAATTAACCCCAAGTGTGTTGATTATGATATATTGCATATTAATACTTATGGTATTATGAGTAAACATATGGTGAACAAAGCGCATAAAATGGGTAAAAAAGTTATCTATCACGGTCACTCAACGTACGAAGATTTCAGAAATTCATTTACTGGATCAAATATAATCGCACCACTATTCAAATATTATCTGGTATCGCTATATCAAAAAGCGGATGCATTAATTACACCGACACCCTATTCAAAACAATTATTGCGAGGGTACCAACTGAGTCAGCCAATCACACCAATATCAAATGGGATCCCATTAGCAAAGTATGCTAAAAATAGCGATAAAGTGACAACTTTTCGCGCCTATTTTAAGCTATCTGATGATCAAAAAGTTATTATGAGTGTTGGTCTTTTTTTTGAAAGAAAGGGTATTTTGGATTTTGTTGCATTAGCTAAAAGGCATCCAGAATATTTGTTCATTTGGTTTGGATATACAGATTTAAGATTAGTACCGAAAAAAATTAGACAGTTAGTGAAGGAAAATCACGTACGAAATCTCATTTTTCCAGGCTATATTACAGGTGATGTCATTCAGGGCGCCTATCAGGGCGCTGATTTATTTCTCTATCCTTCTTATGAAGAAACGGAGGGCATTGTGGTACTAGAAGCCTTAGCATCAAAACAAAAAGTGTTAGTGAGAAATATTCCAGTTTACCATCAATGGCTAGAAGATGGTGTTAACAGTTATAAAGCCAATGATTTAGAGGATTTTGACGCTAAAATGGTTCAAATTCTAAATAATGAATTACCTGATTTAACTGAATCAGGCTATCAACTGGCAGTGGCCAGAGATTTGCCAGAAATTGGGCAACAATTACAACATGTTTACGAAACAGTGTTAGAGAGCTAGCGTAAATCAACAAGTGGGGGGAATAATGTCGAAAATCGATAAAATTTCAACGATAATCGTAGTTGTATTAACTGCAGTTGTCGTCTATTTTTTAACAAATGAGTTGCATGGTAAAAGTAAACAGCTAGCAGCAGCACTCAAACATTTAGATTGGCGCTGGTTATTTTTTGGTTTGTTAATGATGATTTTATCAATTTTTTTGGAAGCAGCAGCAACTTATGCCATGTTAAATAAGGCTGACCGCAGGCAAACCTCGGTACTGTCTTTATTACGTGTCCCTTTACTGAATCTTTTAGGTACTGGCGTCACACCATTTGCTACTGGTGGACAACCTGCACAATTATTTGGTATGACAAGAGCTGGCATTGAATCTGGTAGAGCACTGTCTGTTATTCTTATGAAATTTTTAGTATATCAGGTTGTTGTGGTTATGTTTTTTATTATTGCCTATTTTTCAGCAGAACATTTTATTTATGCGCAAGTCGATCCAACATTTGCACAATTTATTCCATTTGCAATTGCAATTCATGCTTTTGTTATTCTTGGTATCGCACTAGTGATGTTTTGGCCAGCAATGACATTACGATTAGTTGACATCATCTCACCATTGACTAAAAAAATGATGTCATCTGAACGTCATGACCGATTAATTACGAGGATAAAACAAAAGATCCATACTTTTCATGAGGAATCACGTCGTGTTATTAGCAGCTGGGAATCTCTAGTTGGTGCGAGTATTTTTACTATTTTGCAATTGGTTGTTTTTTATATGATTCCGTATTTTGTCATTCGTGCTTTTGGTTACGAAAATGTGAATCCGTGGTTAATTGTTACTATGAACATTATGATTGTAATGGTGATTTCACTGTTTCCAATTCCTGGTGGTGTTGGTGGGGCTGAGCTGAGTTTTCAACTGCTTTTTTCACCCTTTGTTAATAATCCAGCTACAATGATTTTGGTAATTCTATTGTGGCGTTTAATTACATATTACTTTGGTTTATTTGCAGGAATTATTACGTATATGCTGCCTGCTAAAAAAATAAAGGAAGGTCGTTAAAATGGTACTTGAAGAATCACGCATGAGTGATTTAAACCAAATCTTAAATCGCTTGCGTGCTATGATTGATTCAAATGATAATCAATATCAATCACGACGATTTGAAGCATTTGGCATTGAAGCGTTGCGAGTTGACTATGATCAATTGACTGGAATTTGGACAATCCATGAGCATCGTGAAGTCAGACAATTCCAGTTTGATAATATTGATTTGGTTGCGATTGAAATATATGATGTCTTACATGATTTTAAATTAATATTCTAAATGTACAATATAAAATAACGAATGGCATCTCCTTTATTGTTTTTGAATGTCAGTATGTTATGAAGGAAAATAAAATGAAGAACCTCGTAAAGAAAATCCCGAGTCCCAAATTTTTTTGGCGACAAATTAAACAAACAATGGACACGTCAGCACCACTGGTGTGGTTTTTTGTCCTAAACGTTGTCCTAGTGTGGTTTAAAACGTTTGTTAATTATCATATGAATTTTAACCTTGGGGCTGATGGTGCAACGCAGCAGTTTTT
The DNA here is from genome assembly GCF_000196855.1 of Leuconostoc gasicomitatum LMG 18811. Taxonomy (NCBI): domain Bacteria; kingdom Bacillati; phylum Bacillota; class Bacilli; order Lactobacillales; family Lactobacillaceae; genus Leuconostoc; species Leuconostoc gasicomitatum. The sequence goes on along the minus strand of NC_014319.1, from coordinate 1,473,903 downwards.
GTTGTTTTTAAATCCATTGCCTACAGCTATTATATTTTTAAGTGTTGCGTTGTATTTTCGAGGTGCGTTAAGTTATTGGATTGCAATTTTGTTCAATTTTATTCAATCCTTATGGTTATTTGCTAATATATTGTATTATCGTGAGTTTTCTGATTTTCTGTCCATGGGTATATTGAGTTCTGGTAGCTCAACTGGCAATAATTTAAGTAAATCAATTGCTGCTATTATTCACTGGTCTGATTATATGGTTTTTATTGATCTTATTATCCTTGTTGCACTTGTGGTGTTTAAGCAATTAACAATCGACAAAAAAGGTGTGCAGAAACGATTTGCGATTTTAACAACACTTTTAGGTGTGATTTTAATGTTAATGGATTATGGTATTGCGTCAACTGATCGCACAGGATTATTGACACGGTCATTTGATAATAATTACATTGTTAAGTATTTAGGACTTAACGAGTACGCTGTTTTCAATGCGGTGCAAACATATAATCAGACGGAGAGTCGAAAGCGTGCTAAACCGGCTGATCTAGCTAAAATTAAGCAATTTGTCTCGACACAGAAAATGCCAGACAATATTCAGTATTACGGTACGCAAAAAGGTAAAAATGTTTTCATGATTCATTTGGAATCCTTTCAACAATTTTTGATAGATTACAAAGTTGAAGGTCGGGAAGTAACGCCAAATCTTAACAAATTTTATCATGATCAAAGTACATTGAGTTTTGATAATTTCTATCATCAGGTTGGGCAGGGAAAAACATCTGATGCAGAGATGATGCAAGAAAATTCACTGTATGGTCTCTCAACTGGTTCTGCAATGGTTAAATATGGTACAAATAATACATTTGAATCATTACCTGCAATCTTAAATCAACGTGGCTACACGACTGCTGCTTTTCATGGGGATGTTGCTAGCTTTTGGAATCGTGATAATACCTACAAGTCATTTGGTTATGATTATTTCTTTTCGAAATCATATTATCCGAATGCTAATAAACCAAGCTTTAATGTGGGTTATGGTTTAAAAGACAAAATATTTTTTCAGGACAGCGCGCGTTATTTAGAGCAATTACCACAACCATTTTATGCCAAACTGTTGACTGTCACAAATCACTATCCGTATGAATTAGATAAGGGAAATATTGATTTTCCAGCGACTACGACTGGGGATAAAACTGTTGATGGATATGTACAAACGGCCCATTATTTGGACCAAGCATTTGGTGAATTAACTGATTATTTGAAAAAAGCCGGGTTATATGATAATTCAGTCTTTGTATTATATGGGGACCATTATGGTATTTCGGAAAACCATCAACCTGCCATTGCACAATTACTTGGTAAAGAAAAAGTAACAAATTATGATTTAGCACAATTTCAGAAGGTGCCATTTATGATTCATGCAAACGGTTTAAAGGGAGGTGTCGATCATACTTACGGTGGTGAGATAGACATGCTACCAACATTATTAGATCTCCTTGGTGTGCCAGATGATAACATGACGATGTTTGGACAAGACATGCTATCTTCGAAATATGAAGGTGTAGTGCCATTTCGTGATGGTGATTGGGTAACACCAACTTATATGAAATATAATAATCAATATTTTAATACGAAGACAGGTGAACAAGTAACTTTGTCATCAGATGCAGCTCTAAAAAAAATGGCCACACAGACGCAAGATTATGTGGATAAAGTCTTGGCCTATTCAGATTCAGTCATTACAGGTGACTTATTGCGATTTGATGAATCACGCTCTGATTTTCATACAGTCAATAAAAAAGATTTTGATTACAAAAGAAGTGCTGGTTTGGCTAAATTAAAGGCTGCACAACAAACAAATCCGTCAAGTATATTAGCTAAAAATAAAGATAAATCAACAACAAATTTGTATAAAACAGATGCACCGGAAGTTAATGCTTCTTCAACTTCTGACAATCAAAGTAGTGATGCAGACACATCATCAAAATAAAACGAACAAACGATAGAACGTTTGTTCGTTTTATTGTATAATGAAATAAAGTAGACTGAGGAAAAAACTATGCCTGAAAATGTTACAAATCGTGAATTTGAAGTTGTCTCTCAATATCAACCAACTGGAGATCAACCACAAGCAATCAGTCAATTAGTAAAAGGCATTAATGCTGGTGTCAAAGAACAAATATTACTTGGTGCTACAGGAACGGGGAAAACATTCACGATTTCCAATGTTGTTAAAACCGTTAGAAAACCAACATTAGTGCTCAGCCATAATAAGACTCTGGCTGGACAACTGTATAGTGAATTAAAGGAATTTTTTCCAAATAATGCGGTTGAATATTTTGTGTCCTACTACGATTACTACCAACCAGAAGCATATGTGCCTAGCTCTGATACATTTATTGAAAAGGATTCAGCAGTCAATGATGAAATTGATCAGTTGCGTAATTCTGCAACTAGTTCGCTTCTGTCTCGAAAAGACGTTATAGTTGTGGCATCGGTTAGTTCAATTTTTGGGCTTGGTGATCCGCATCAGTACGAAGAACATGTTATCAATTTGCGTGTTGGCAATGAGTATGGTCGTGATCAATTAATGCGTGACTTAATTGATGTTCAATTTACACGCAATGATATTGATTTTCATCGTGGTACTTTTCGTGTACGAGGTGATGTCATGGAAATTTTCCCAGCATCAGAAGATGAATTGGCCTTGCGTGTTGAATTTTTTGGTGATGAAATCGATCGTATTCGTGATATTAATTCATTAACAGGTGAAACGTTAGCAGAACGTGATTTTGTCTCAATTTATCCAGCCAAACATTTTATGACTGACGACGATCAGATGAGCACTGCACTTGCTGGTATTAAACAAGAAATGACTGAGCAAGTTAGTCGTTTTGAAACAGAAGGTAAGCTGATTGAGGCACAACGTATCAAGCAAAGAACTGAGTATGATTTAGCCATGCTTGAAGAAATGGGCTTTGTTGGTGGTATTGAAAACTACTCACGTTGGATGGACGGTAGAAATCCAGGCGAACCACCATTTACCCTATTAGATTTTTTCCCAGATGATTTTTTAATTGTAGCTGATGAAAGTCATGTCACAATGCCACAAATTCGTGGGATGTATAATGGCGATCGTGCACGAAAAGAGACTTTAGTGAATTATGGTTTTCGATTACCTTCAGCTTTGGATAATCGACCTTTGAAATTGCCAGAGTTCGAAAAACATGTTAATCAAATTATTTATATGTCAGCTACGCCGGGTGATTATGAGTTGGAGCGTGTGACTGATAATCATGTCGCTCAGCAAATTATACGACCAACAGGGTTGCTTGACCCAGAAATTGAAGTGCGTCCCGTTATGGGGCAAATTGATGACTTAGTAGGAGAAATTAATGCGCGTTCAGAAAAAAATGAACGTGTATTTATAACGACTCTGACAAAACGTATGGCAGAAGATCTAACAGATTATCTTAAAAACGTAGGGATCAAAGTGGCATATTTGCATTCGGATATTAAAACGCTTGAGCGCACCGAAATTTTACGAGATTTACGTTTAGGTAAATATGATGTATTAATTGGTATTAATTTGTTACGTGAGGGTATTGATGTGCCTGAGGTGTCTCTAGTCGCTATTTTAGATGCTGATAAAGAAGGGTTCTTACGTAACCCTAGATCATTGATACAAACCATAGGACGTGCGGCACGTAATGCCAATGGACATGTGATTATGTATGCTGATAAAGTAACTAGATCAATGCAAGAAGCGATCGATGAAACAGCGAGACGTCGTGAAGTTCAGATGCAGTATAATGCTGAAAATGGGATTACACCAACAACAATCAAAAAAGAAATACGTGATTTAATATCTGTCCGTTCAGTATCAACAGATGGTAAAACAACGATTGATCTTACTCAAGTCGCTTTTAAAGATTTACCTCAGGATGAACAAAAAAATATTATTGCTAATATGGAAGGACAAATGAAAGCTGCAGCTAAGTCTTTGGACTTTGAAGAAGCAGCACAATTGCGCGACAGTGTGATGACGTTAAAAGCATTATTATAAGTCAACTTAATTTGCAGGCTATTAGGACTGTTATAATGACGTTAGTATCAAAAAAATTTAGATAAGGAAATGCAATTGTAGTATATTTAAAATGATATACGATTACAATCGCTTTAAATACATGGCAAAAACTAATATTGAAATACGCGGTGCGCGTGCTCAAAATTTAAAAAATATTGACGTTGATATTCCAAAAGACAAGTTAACAGTAGTTACTGGTTTGTCTGGGTCGGGAAAATCTTCTTTAGCATTTGACACGCTTTACGCAGAGGGACAACGTCGCTATGTTGAAAGTTTATCATCCTATGCACGTCAGTTTTTGGGGCAAATGGATAAACCTGATGTTGATTCAATAGATGGCTTATCACCAGCTATCTCAATTGATCAAAAAACAACATCTAATAATCCAAGATCAACAGTAGGAACTGTCACTGAAATTAATGATTATTTCCGATTATTATATGCACGTGTTGGGCGACCAGAAGATCCACAAGACGGCACCAAAGTTATGACAACAATTGATCAAATGGTTACGTCTGTTTTCCAACAGCTAACGATTGGTGTGCGATTATTAATATTTGCACCAATTATTAGTGGCAAGCGTGGATCACATGAAACAGCCTTCGAAAATATGCGAAAACAAGGTTATATTCGTGCGCGTGTTGATGGCGAAATAGTAGAAATTGATACGCAAGATATGCATTTAAATAAAAATAAATCACATGACATTGATGTGATGATTGATCGGATTGTATTACGTGCCGATTCACGTTCGCGTTTATTTGATTCAATAGAATCAGCTATCCGATTGACAGGCGGTTTAGTTCAATTGGACGTTGTCACGCGTGATGACGAACAGAAAATAGCACCTTTAAGGTTTTCCGATCACTACCTTGGTCAATTGCGAGATTTTAGAGTTGGCCGGTTGGAGCCTAGATTGTTTAGTTTTAATGCACCACTTGGAGCGTGTCAAGTTTGTCAAGGACTGGGTGTTACACGTGAAGTCGATATTGATTTAGTTGTGCCTGATGCCACCAAAACACTACGCGAAGGGACAATAGCACCGTGGAACCCAATCTCGTCAAATTACTATCCAGAAATGTTGCGCCAGTTTGCTGAACAGTATAACATTGATTTGGATACGCCGTTTGAAGCACTGCCAAAGTCACACCAAGAGTTGCTTCTCAATGGCTCAGGGACTAATGATTTTCATTTTCATTATCAAAATGATTTTGGTGGCGTGCGCGATGTAGACATCCCCTTTGAAGGTGTCCTTAATAATGTTTCACGGCGGTTTAATGAAACAAATTCAGATTATACACGTGACCAAATGTCTAAGTATATGACGGAATTAACTTGCCAAGCCTGTGACGGTTATCGTTTAAACGAAGCTGCGCTCTCAGTTAAAATTAATGGGCATCATATCGGCGAAGTCTCAGAAATGCCTGTTGATAAAGAATTGACTTTTTTTGATGACATTACTTTAGGACAACAGGATACAATAATTGCTAAACCAATACTTAAAGAGATAAAAGATCGATTAGGATTTTTGGAAAGCGTTGGGTTAAAATATTTGACGTTGTCACGTTCAGCAAGGACACTTTCTGGTGGTGAATCCCAACGTATTCGTTTAGCGACACAAATTGGTTCAAATTTATCTGGTGTTTTATATGTGTTGGATGAACCTTCAATTGGTTTGCATCAACGTGATAATGATATGTTACTTCAATCTATGCGACATATGCGTGATTTAGGCAATACATTAGTTGTGGTTGAGCATGATGAAGATACAATGCTTGCTGCAGATTACTTAATTGATGTTGGACCTGGTGCAGGAACACTTGGGGGTGAGATAGTCGCTACGGGAACACCATTGGAGGTTGCTAGTAATGAGAGATCATTAACCGGGCAGTACCTATCTGGCAAGCAATTTATACCAGTGCCTACTAAGCGACGTAAGGGCCATGGTACTTATATCACAATCAAGGGGGCTAAAGAAAACAATCTTAAAAATGTGACTGCTAAATTTCCTTTAGGTAAATTTGTAGCAGTGACTGGGGTATCTGGTTCAGGAAAATCAACACTCGTCAATCAAATATTAAAACGTGCTTTGAAACAGAAATTGAATAATAATTCCGAGAAGCCTGGTAAGTACAAAAGTATTGATGGCGTTGAAAATATTGAGCAAGTTGTTGACATTGATCAATCTCCAATTGGACGTACACCACGTTCTAATCCGGCGACATATACAGGCGTATTTGATGATATTCGTGATTTATTTGCGCAAACAAATGAAGCTAAGATGAGAGGATATAATAAAGGACGTTTTTCATTTAATACGAAAGGCGGCCGTTGTGAAAACTGTCGTGGTGATGGCGTCATTAAAATTGAAATGAATTTTTTGCCAGATGTATATGTTACCTGTGAAGTTTGTAATGGGACACGTTATAATTCTGAGACCCTTGAAGTGATGTATAAAGGATTTAATATTTCTCAGATTTTAGATATGTCAGCTTCTCGAGCATTAGAGTTTTTTGCGCCCATTCCTAAAATTGCTCGTAAACTTCAAACAATTAATGATGTTGGATTAGGATACATTAGATTAGGACAATCAGCTACAACTTTGTCGGGCGGTGAGGCACAACGTATGAAGTTAGCATCAGAATTGCATCGTCGCACAAATGGTAAAACGATGTACATACTGGATGAACCTACGACTGGTTTGCATGTTGATGATATTTCTCGTTTACTTGTGGTTTTACAGCGATTAGTTGATTTGGGAAATACAGTTATAGTGATAGAACATAACTTGGATGTCATTAAATCTGCTGACTGGGTAATTGATATGGGTCCCGAAGGCGGAGAAGGTGGCGGAAACGTTTTGGTGACCGGTACACCGGAAAAAATTGTTAAAAACGATGTGTCGTATACCGGAAAATATCTACAGACTATTATGGCACGTGACTTATCACGTGCGGCGGCATTGAAATAATATAAAAAGCATCTATGAGTCAATAAAACTGCTCATAGATGCTTTTAAAATAAATATGTTGATTACTTGGAAATTTTAACCTGTTTGGCTAAATCATGAATAGCCTTCAATGCACGTTTGCGCGTCTTGATGTTTGGGCTCTTTAGTTTCCGAGCCGCTGAAGCAATGTCTAACTTTTCTGTCATGATAGGAGATCTCCAATTTGATTTTTTCGCAAATAGGGACGGTGTTAATGTGCTGATACAGCCAACATTAACACTAGCAATCTTACTTACAATAGATAAGTATACCTATTTTTTTAAAAAATGCAAACATCCTTCTAAAATATGCGTTAAAATAATAATAAGAAATTTTAAGAAAGTAAATGTGTTTTTATTTCTACTTATAATGATGACGGTAGAAAAATTAGTTCTTACCGTGTTCTGGTTGAAAAAATTAAACACTTAAATAATATGCCAAAGAGACCAAAAATTGTTATTATTGGTGGCGGCTCAGGTTTGCCAGTTATTATTAAACCACTAGTTAAAAAAAATATCGATCTCACTGCAATTGTTACGGTTGCAGATGATGGTGGATCTAGTGGGTTATTACGAAATTATATTAACATTGTGCCACCGGGTGACATTCGAAACATTCTGGTTGCAATGTCTCATGTTGACCCCAAAATTACACAAGTCATGCAGTACCGTTTTGATGCTAAAGATGATTTTTTTGCTAAGCATGCAGTTGGGAATTTAATCATTGCCGCTATGACAGAAATGCATGGTAACATTTTTGATGCTGTGCAACATTTGGCTCGTTTTATGAATGTACGCGGTCGAATTTATCCAGTTTCTAATGAACCCTTAGTGCTACATGCTGAATTTAAAAATGGGGATATTATTGCAGGAGAAGCAGAAATTACGCATGCGCACAAAACAATTGATCATGTCTGGGTAACCGGTGATGAACCAGGCGAAGAACCAAAAGCAGCACCTGAAGTTGTTGAGGCAATTATAGGTGCGGATATGATTGTGTATGGACCAGGAAGTCTATTCACTTCTATTTTACCTAACGTTGTGGTCCCTGAAGTTAATGCGGCCCTGCGTATTACAAAAGCAAAACAAGTTTATATTTCTAATATAATGACGCAAAAAGGTGAAACAGATGCCTATACCGATGCACAACATTTATTAGCTTTGAATTCGCATATTGGCGCGCCTGTAATAGATTATGTTGTTGCCAATAATGCTGTTGTGCCAAATGATTTTGTTGATTTTCAAAAATGGGATGAAATTTCGAATCAAGTTAAACTGGATGAGGCTGCTGTTAGTGTGCAGGGGGCCAGACAGATAGCTGGTGATTTCTTGCAATTGCGTGATGCAGGGGCATTTCATGATGGCGAAAAAATAATGAAAGAATTATTACAAATTTTGGAGCGAAAATAATGTCATACGCAGCAGATGTTAAAAAAGAATTAACGGGCTTATTGGTTCACAATGGTAATGCCAAAGCAGAACTGTCTGCATTAATGCGAATGAATGGCGTCAGTACATTAGGAATAGATCAAACGGTGTCTGTTCAAACAGAAAATGCCGCCATTGCTCGTCGGATATATACATTACTGACACAAAATTATGCGGACATTATTGTTGAAGTTAGAGTGGCGGATCATAATCACATGTCACAACATAAATCATATGGTGTGTTACTCAAAAATAAAGTGACTGAAGTCATGGCTGATTTGGGTGTTGATCCATTTGGTTTACACCCAGAAATTCCAGCACGTATTCTAAATCAAGTAGATAAACGACGCTCGTTTTTACGTGGTGCTTTTTTAGCGGCTGGATCTGTTAATTCTCCAGAAAAAGCAAACTATCATTTGGAAATTTTTACGACACATGAAGAATTGGCAGAACAATTGCTAAATATCATGAAAGAGTTTGATTTACCGGCTAAAATAACTGATCATTCAGGTGGCTTTATTGTCTATATTAAACGTGCAGAAAAAATAGTTGATTTCCTTTCAACTATTGGGGCCATGCAAACAATGTTACGATTTGAAGATATACGTATGATGCGTGATATGCGTAATTCGGTCAATCGTATGACCAATGCAGAAATGGCGAATATTCAAAAAACTGCAGATGCAGCAAGTAAACAAGTACAGCAAATATTATTTATTGCAAATGAAATTGGCGACTTAGATTTGTTGCCAAAAAAAATACGTGATATTGCCAAATTGCGATTAGAATATCCTGATGATTCCTTAGCAGAGTTAGGTGAGCGTTTAGAAATTAGTAAATCTGGCGCTAATCACCGAATGCGTAAAATAAAAGAGCTTGCGCAAATGATTCAAAATGATATGCAATATGATTTAACAAAACTATAAAATAAATTTTAGCACTCTATACGCGTTTGTGCTAAAATGGTAATAAGCACATATGCTTATTTTAGGTAAGCATATGTGGCAACACAATAATTTAAAAATTAAGGAGCCTAACAACTATGTGGCCAGGAGTTATAGAACAAACAGCTAACGGACGTGAAAGTTATGATTTACCTTCACGGTTGCTTAAAGATCGTATTATTTTGGTTCAAGGTGAGGTTGAAGATAGTATGGCAACTTCAATTGTTGCACAATTGCTATTTCTAGAAGCCCAAGATCCTACAAAAGAAATTTCAATGTATATTAATTCACCAGGTGGATCTGTTACGGCTGGCCTTTCAATTACGGACACGATGAACTTTATTAAAGCACCAGTGACAACAATTGTTATGGGCTTAGCCGCTTCAATGGGTACAATCATTGCTAGTTCTGGTGAAAAAGGACATCGTTTTATGTTACCAAATGCCGAATACTTGATTCATCAGCCTATGGGTGGTGCAGTTGGTGGTACACAACAAACTGATATGGCTATTATTGCTGATCAGTTGACTAAGACACGTGCTAAATTAAACAAAATTTTAGCTGATGCATCTGATAAGGATTTGGAAACAATTGCACATGATACAGAACGTGATAATTGGATGAGTGCTGAGGAAACGTTAGCATATGGCTTTATTGATGGTATTCTATCAAAAGCAGGTGAAAAACCAGTCACAAAATAAATCGCAGTAGAAAATTATTGTGATATTTAACTTAATTGATTCATTTTAATTATTTAGCCCGGAATACTTTGATTGTATTCCGGGCTTTTTGACTATAAAATATATCTATGTCAAAAGCTTAATAATTTCGTTTATTTACGTGCAAAACTGCACAAAATAAGGTAAAATTAAATGGCAGTATAAAACATGGAGGATATTATGAAAATTTTTGCTTACGGCATACGTGACGACGAAAAGCCATCACTTGAAGATTGGAAGTCAGCTCATCCAAATATTGAGGTTGGCTATACACAAGAATTGTTAACAGCTGAAACAGCAACGTTGGCTAAGGGTTCAGTTTCAGCTGTGGTCTATCAACAACTTGATTATACACGTGAAGCTTTGACAGCTTTGGCTGAGGTGGGCGTTACTAACTTGTCATTAAGAAATGTTGGTACTGATAATATTGATTTCGAAGCAGCAAAAGAATTTAATTTTAACATCTCAAACGTTCCAGTATATTCACCAAATGCTATTGCGGAACACTCAATGATTCAATTATCACGCTTATTACGTCGTACAAAAGCACTTGATGCAAAGATTGCTAAGCACGATCTACGTTGGGCACCCACAATTGGTCGCGAAATGCGCATGCAAACAGTTGGTGTTATTGGCACTGGTAACATTGGTCGTGTTGCAATTAAAATTTTACAAGGCTTTGGCGCAAAAGTAGTTGCCTACGACAAATTTCCAAATGCTGAAATTGCGGAACAGGGTTTGTATGTTGACTCATTAGATGAACTATATGCACAAGCTGATGCGGTTTCACTATACGTACCAGGTGTACCTGAAAATCACCACATGATTGATGCAGCAGCCATTTCAAAGATGAAAGATGGTGTTGTTATTATGAACGCATCACGTGGTAACCTAATGGATATCGATGCTATTATCGATGGCTTAAATTCTGGTAAAATTTCTGATTTTGGTATGGATGTTTATGAAGAAGAAGTTGGTTTGTTCAATGAGGATTGGTCAGGTAAAGATTTTCCTGATGCCAAAATCGCTGATTTGATTTCACGTGAGAATGTTTTGGTTACACCCCACACGGCTTTTTATACAACGAAAGCTGTTCTTGAGATGGTTCATCAATCAATGGATGCTGCTGTTGCTTTTGCTAACGGTGAAACACCTGCAATCGCTGTTAAATACTGATAGTAAGATGTATTCGACCTTTATTATGGCTGATTATTGTTAAACAATTAGGTAACTATGTAAGCAGGATCAATAAGGAAAAATTATGAGTATTAAAGCAGATGGTCAAAAATGGGCCACAAAAGAGTCACAAGCTGTGCGCAATGAAGAATATGCACGCAAAGCGTCAGAAAACATGCCAGTAACATTTAATGGCACAACAGAACTGAAGCTAAAAGATTTTTTCTTTAAAGTATTGTCAGGATCAGCGCAAGGAATACTAATTGGTGTATTACCTGCTGCAGTCATGAAGTACATTATTCAGTATTCTGGTTTAGGAACCACAGCATTTGGTTCAAATTTAAGTGCTATTCTAACTTTGTTTACATCACTTATCCCATTTTTGATTGGTATGGCAGTTGCACTCCAATTTAAAATGAAAAGCTTAGATGTTGGTGTTGTGGCAATTGCAACGGCAGTTGCTTCTGGTTCAATTCGTTGGGCACAGGCACCAACTGGATTTTTGAACCCAGTGACCGGAATACGTTCATTAGCACCGGCTAACATCTATATTGCCAGTGGTGCTGGAGATGTCATTAATGCAATGATTGTTTCTGCTATAGCAGTCTTGGTAACATGGTTGGTATCTCGTTATCTCCGAGGATTTGGTTCTGTTGCGATTATATTGAGCCCAATTATCGTGGGTGGTGGCGTAGGCTTAGTTGGGAAAACAATTGCACCATATGTTGGGGATGTCACTACTTGGATAGGTAAACTTGTAGAAACATTTACTAGATTTGCACCAATACCAATGGCAATCTTAATTGCTATGGCTTTTTCAATTATTATTATTACGCCAGTTTCAACTGTGGGAATTGCTTTAGCAATTTCCTTATCTGGCATTGGTTCTGGTGCTGCAGCTATGGGTGTTGTCGCTACGACAATTGTGTTGTTAATTAATTCATGGCGAGTTAATAAGCCTGGTGTCACGGTCGCGATTGCATTAGGTGCCATGAAGGGCATGATGCCTTCTGTCTTTGCTAAACCAGTGACGATGTTGCCATTTTTATTGGCTGCAGCAATTTCTGCTATACCAGTTGCCTTGTTTAACATTCAAGGAACACCAATAACAGCAGGGTTTGGTTATATTGGTTTAGTTTCACCTATTCAATCAATGGTAAAAGACCCTAATGTACCTGCAACTGTTATGAATCATTTTATTAATCCTATGATTGCTGTACTGGCTTGGTTGATTGTGCCAATTGTGGCAGGACTTATTGCACAATATATCTTTAGCAAACTGTTGAAATTATATGTACCAGCCGACTTTCAACAAGAATTATAAATGCGATATGTTAACAAATAATATGAAGGCCAATAGTTGGTCTTTTTTTATTTTTTCAGATAAATTAAGAGTCACTTTAAATTTTGTGTGATTGTAGTGTATAATAAAATAGAATAAATAAATTGGATGATGGTCTTAATGCGCTTAGAGCACTTTACGCCAACCTATATGGTTGAACGAATATATGATTTAACAGTTGAAGATTTGAAAAAGCATGGCATAAAAACGGTGTTAGCAGATTTAGATAACACCTTACTTGCGTGGAACAACCCAGAGGGGACACCTGAGTTAAGACAATGGTTAACTGACTTGTGTGACGGTAATATTGAGGTAATTGTTGTGTCTAATAATACGACAAAACGCGTGGCGAAAGCTGTCAAACCACTTGGGGTTAAGTTTGTGTCATGGTCATTAAAGCCTCTGCCACGGGGTATTCTCTATGTACTGAGAACGCATCACTTGAAGCAAGAAGAAGTTATCATGGTTGGCGATCAAATGTTAACTGATATTTGGGCTGCACATGGTGCGGGTGTCAGAAGCGTATTAGTACAACGCTTAATTGAATCAGATATGTGGCAAACGTGGATAAATCGTAGTATTGAAAAGCAAGTGAAAAAAATTGTTTTCAAAGCACATCCACAGTTAAAATGGGAGAAAACACTTCGTGACAACTGAATTAATAACGGACGAATACGTTCAAGAACAATTAAATGAGGGATTACGCTGCATTGGCTGTGGGGCAGTTATGCAAGTAGTAGACTCATCAAAAGCGGGTTATTTGCCGATGAGTGCACTAAAAAAATCAATTGATAGCGAGGAACTATTGTGCCAACGCTGTTTTAAATTACGACACTATAATGAAATTCAACCTGTTGAACTAACAGATGACGATTTTTCACGTTTATTACATCAAATTTCAGATGCAAAAGCTTTGATAGTTTATGTCATAGATGTTTTTGATGTAACAGGTTCCGAAATAGCTGGTTTGCCTCGTTTTGTTGGCCAAGATAATCCCATTTTGGTGGTCGCAAACAAAGTTGATTTATTGCCAAAGTTGCTTAATAAAAATCGTTTAAAAAATTGGTTGCAAGTGGAATTGAAGGCACAAGGAATTAAACCAGTTGATATTTTCTTAACGTCTGCAACGCATCCAAAAAACCTTGATGACTTATTAGACACAATTGATAATTATCGTGAAGGCCGTGATGTTTATGTCGTAGGCGTGACCAATGTTGGTAAATCAACGTTGATTAATCAAATAATTAAGTCTGGGACAGGTGTTCAGGATTTGATTACAACGTCACGTTTTCCGGGAACTACACTAGATCGAATTGAAATCCCATTAGCTGACGGTAGGCAACTTATTGACACACCTGGAATCGTTAAACGTGATCAAATTACTCATGTATTGGCTGATAAAGATTTAAAGTATGCGTTACCGAAAAATGAAATTAAACCACGTACTTATCAATTGAATGCTGAGCAAACAATTTTTATTGGTGGTTTAGCTCGTTTTGATTTTGAGTTAGGGGAACGTACCCCCATTACGGCTTACTTTGAAAATAATTTATCTTTGCATCGTACTAAATTAATTGGCGCGGACGACTTTTATGATAAACATGCAGGAGAACTATTAACACCTTCTCCACAAGAATCAACGATAACAAATCTAATTAGGCACGAATTCAATATTACTGAAAAAAGTGACATTGTTTTTGCAGGCTTGGGTTGGATTTCTATTCCTGCTGGTATTAAAATAGCCGGTTGGGCACCACAGGGCGTTTCAGTCCTCATTCGAAAGGCAATGATTTAATGTTACAACTAACAGGTAAGCAAAAGCGCTTTTTGCGTTCAAAAGCAAATACGCTATCACCCATTTTTTCGGTAGGAAAAAATGGTTTAACGCAATTGTGGGTTAATGAACTCGTTCTTGCCATCTCAAAACGAGAACTAGTTAAAATTAGTTTACAACAAGGTGCTGATGACTCGGCTAAAGATGTGGCAGAATTCATACAATCACATTCTGATATTACAGTGGCACAAACAATTGGACGGACATTGGTTTTGTTTTTACCAGCACAAGAAGATAAGTATAAGAGAATTTCGGTCGAATTAGCTAAAATTTAATTTAAGGTGGTCATTGTAATGAATGGTGTGTACACAATCTCAACTCAAACACAATCAGAAGTATGGCCCAACCAAGAAAAAAGAAAAATTGGTATTTTTGGTGGTACCTTTAATCCACCACATATTGGTCAGTTAGTATTGGCTGAAACGATTGGTAGACAGCTTGGTTTGGAAAAGGTATTTTGGATGCCGAATGCACAGCCAATTGATGGCACGCATGCGAGCGCAATATCTCCATCAAATCGTGTGCAATTAGTTAAAACGGCAATTATGGGGAATCCTTTTTTTGATATTGAGCTTATTGAGGTACGCAATGGCGGTAAGTCATATACTTATCAAACGATGCGTGAGTTAGTTGAGATGCACCCTGAGAATGATTACTATTTTATTATTGGTGGTGAGAAAATTGAAAAATTGCCAACATGGGATCATATTGAGGAGTTGTCACGTTTAGTAAAATTTGCAGTGGGTGTTCATGGTGATCAAAAAAAACAAGCCCCTTATCCAATGCTGTGGTATGATGTGCCAGATATTCGAATTACGTCTTCAGAAATCAGAACAAAGATACGAATGAAGCAAAGTGTTAATTACCTTGTACCAGAGCGTGAAGCCCTGTTTATAGCAGAGTATAATTTGTATCGAGGTTTATATGACTAAATATTTTAATGGTAGTATTACTGAATTAGAAACAAAAGTTGCAGCTGGACTAACGGACTATCGATTTCAACATATTCTACGAGTCCGAGATTACGCAGTCAAGCTAGCGCGTAAAAACGGTGTTGATACTGACAAGGCCGAAGTTGCGGCGTTGGTTCATGATTATGCTAAAGAGCGGTCAGATGATGACTTTTTAACTGTTATTGCGCGTAAAAATATGGATCCTGATTTAATTAATTGGGGCAATTATATTTGGCATGGCATCGTTGGTGCTGAAATGGTTCGTGATGAACTTGGAGTGACGGATTTAGATATCTTAAATGCGGTACGCGAACATACAACTGGTGGTGCAGCAGAGATGACGGTGCTATCACAAGTTTTGTTTATGGCTGATTACCTTGAGGTAGGTCGTGACTTTTCGGGCGTTGATATTGCACGCCAAATTACAGACCAATCTTTAGCAGCAGGTGTCAGGTATCAAATTGTACATACAGTACGGCGGCTTGTTCAAAAGGAAATGGCTATCTATCCTAAAAGTATTACAACGTATAATTATTGGTTAACAAGAGCATAATTAAAAAATTGAATTAAGAAAGCATGGGAAAAAATTTTGACAACAGCATTAGATGTAACAACACTGCTTAAAACAGCTGTAGTAGCAGTTGATAATAAACAAGCGAATCATATTGTGGCACTTGATATGCGAAAAGTGAGCTTAATGGCTGATTATTTCGTCATCGCAGATGCTGCATCTAATCGTCAAGTACAGGCGATAGTAACAGAAGTGAAAGACCAAGTGCAGGCTGCCGGTGGTGAAATTAAATTAATTGAAGGATTTCAAGCTGCGGACTGGGTTTTAATCGACTTAGGGGATGTCATTGTCCATATTTTTTCTACAGAACAACGTGGATTTTATAATTTAGAACGTTTATGGAATGATGCACCTTATGTAGATTTAACAAAATTCCTTGTGACTGAATGATAAAAATTAGAGATGAGCAGCAGCTCATCTCTTTTTCTGTTAAAATAAACAGTATGACTAATGAAAATATACAAGACAATTATTCAACATTTGCTGAAAAATATGATACGCTATTTAATGATGAGATGTATTATTCATGGGCAAATTATGTTGCCAATAACACAAAACCAGGTCGCCTACTAGACTTAGGTGGTGGAGCAGGAAGATTGGCCGTTTTACTATCGCAACAAAATTATAGTGTTGATGTCCTAGATATATCTACTGAGATGTTATCACTTGCACAAAAACATGCAGTTGATTCTGATGTCGATGTGAAATTACTGCAGGCAGATATGCGAGAATGGTCAGATTGGGAGTTGCGTTATCCAACAATAGTCAGCTTTGCCGATGCATTGAACTATCTACCCAATTTAGCTGATTTTAAAGCAACTATCAGGCAGGTATATGATCATCTTGAGGCGGGCGGCCAATTTTTATTTGATGTTATTACGCCTTACCAAATCAATGTATTATATAATAATTATTATTATAACAACGATGATGACGAAGAAAATATTTTTATGTGGACAAGCTATCCAGGAGAAACACCTAACAGCGTTGATCATGATTTGAAATTTTTTGTTTATGATGAAAATATTGACGGTTTTAGAATTTTACGTGAAATTCATCATGAGCAAACTTATGCTTTGTCTGTTTTTCAACGCGAATTAGAATTAGCTGGATTCGAAGATATATCTGTGTCAGCTGATTTCGGGAATCAAAATATTAACGATACGACTGAACGTTGGTTCTTCAGAGCGGTGAAAGCATGAAGGCAGTTGGTATAGTAACAGAATATAATCCTTTTCATAATGGCCATATTTACCATATACAACAAGCAAAAAAGGAAACAGGGGCCGATGTTGTTGTGGCTGTTATGTCGGGTAACTTTGTTCAACGTGGGGAACCAGCGTTATTTGACAAGTGGACACGTGCACAAGCAGCATTAGAAAACGGCGTTGATTTGGTTATTGAGTTACCAATATTTTATGCAGTGCAGCCGAGCCATTTATTTGCCGAAGGGGCAGTTAAATTATTGGCAGCGCTGGGAGTGAAAGATATGGTATTTGGTAGTGAACATGCTGATGTTGATTTTTTATCTTTGGCAAAACAAGCACCTAGTGTGTCACAGGGAAAAGATTTGCAAGATAAAAATCAAACTTTTGCAAGTGCATATGCCCATCTGTTAGAAGCAGAAACAGGTTTTAAATTAGAAGATCCTAACGATATTTTAGCACTTGGATATGCTAAGGCCGTTGTAGATTTATCAGCAGATATTAAATTACATGCTATTCAAAGAGTTGCAGCTGGCTATCATGACACGCTGTTTTCAGATACGCAAACAATTGCCTCAGCATCGGCCATTCGTTTAGCGCTACATAAAAATAAGTTAGAAAAAATACAAAGTGTTGTGCCAGACATCACTTTACAAAATGTACAATCAATGAATAATACAATTAATTTTGAACAAAAATTTTTGCCATTGTTAAAGTACCGTTTAATAACAGATACTGTAGGACAATTAAGTCAAATTTACCAAATGGGTGAAGGCTTAGAACATCGTTTAGCAGCTGTAGCATTAA
This sequence comes from Leuconostoc gasicomitatum LMG 18811, assembly GCF_000196855.1. Lineage (NCBI taxonomy): Bacteria > Bacillati > Bacillota > Bacilli > Lactobacillales > Lactobacillaceae > Leuconostoc > Leuconostoc gasicomitatum. Next base: position 1,455,861 of record NC_014319.1, on the reverse strand, counting down.
GTGAACCGGGACCACAAAACTACCAAAATTTTATCAAATCAGTGAAATCAAAGCGGTACACATTTGCACGGATGCAACGCACATTACTATACACGTTGTTAAATGTTAAAGTGGATCAAATGCAGTCTGCTATGCAAGAGCCGTATTTACGTGTTTTAGGATTTACTGATGCTGGTCAGCAATATTTAAATAGCATCAAAAAAACAGTTACATTGCCATTAATTAGTAAAGTTGATCAAAATTTGACCAAAACTAATCTGCGTTTAGATTTTAAGGCGGGTAAATTATGGCAAATGTTAGCAAATAGTACGGGTCAGCAACAAGATGTGACGCGTAAACCAATATACGTCGCCACTAAAAAATAAACTTAGTTGCAATGTCTGTCATTTTAGATTATAAATGAATTTTTATAATGGCGATATTTAGGAGAAAAAATGAAATATAATAAAAACCAATTGCAAAAATATCGTCAAAATGCCTTGACTTTTGATGAAAAACTTAATCTAGAAGAAAACGCAAAAAAACGCTTTCCAACTACGGTTTTGGCCTTGTCGTTAGTACAAGTAAAAGGGTATATTCGTTATTATGATAACGAGGATCTCAGCCTTCACGCCGAAATTACTGGAAAAATTACTGTACCTTCTTCACGATCATTGCTACCTGTTGTTCGTGATATTAATCTTATAATTGACGAACGTTATATTGAAGATGAACAACGATTAAAAGATTTTGATGAAACCGAGGCAGTTTTTGTATTAGAAAACGATACACTAGATGTTGACGAGGCCATCCTTGATAATATTATTGCAGAATTGCCATTGCAAATTTTGACAACGGCAGAAATAGCAGATGATAAATTACCTTCTGGGAAAGATTGGCATGTTGTTAGCGAAGAAACGTTTGAAAATGAGAAAAAAGATGATAATAATTCAAATTTTGATCCAAGATTTGCTAAATTAGATGATTTTTTCAAAGAATGAGAAAATACTTGCAAAAATTCAAAAATTACTCTAAACTATAGAGAAGTAATAAGAAATTTATTCGGTAGTCGCCGATCTAAATGTTGAGGATAAATAATGAGTAAAGTATTGATTGTTGAAGATGAAGAAAACTTGGCAAAGTTTGTAGGCCTTGAATTAAAGCATGAAGGCTATGAAGTTGAAACAGTTTTAGATGGTCGTTCGGGATTGGATGCAGCATTAGAGAATAACTATGATGTTATTTTGCTTGATTTAATGTTGCCAGAACTAAATGGGCTAGAGGTTGCTCGTCGTTTGCGCGAATCTAAGAAAACGCCAATCATCATGATGACTGCACGTGATTCAGTTATTGATCGCGTTTCAGGATTAGATTATGGGGCGGATGATTACTTGGTTAAGCCCTTTGCTATTGAAGAACTGTTAGCACGAATACGGTCACTACTCCGTCGTATTGCAATTGAGACGGAGTCTAACGATAAGCATCGCTCAATTATTAATTTCAAAGACTTGCGTATTGAAAAAGAGAATCGTATTGCCCGTCGTGATGATCAAATCATTAATTTAACAAAACGTGAGTATGATTTGTTATTGACATTGGTAGAAAACATTAACATCGTTCAATCACGTGAACAACTGCTAAAAGAAGTTTGGGGTTTTGATTCAGAGGTCGAAACGAACGTTGTTGATGTCTATATTAGATACTTACGTAATAAGATTGATGATCCAGAAAGTAAAGCATCTTATATCCAGACAGTTCGTGGTACTGGCTATGTCATGCGTAGCTAATAGGATATTATGGCTAAAGAAATAAAAACAATTAAAAAAGCCTCGCGTCGTTTCTCATTGAGTTGGCAACTTTCATTGGGGATGGCGTCTGGTTTTTTTGTTATATTTGGTGTCTTTGCTATTGTTGTAACTGAATTGGTGAAAAACTACTATAGTGATCTGCCAAATAAACTATATCTATACTTATGGCTTATTGTTATTTTAGGTGGTATTGCCGTTTTTATATTTACATTCATTGTAACACGTTATATTTTACGCCCAGTGAAGTCAATTGAAACAACAATAGAGGCTTTTGAAGATGATCCAATGACAACAATTCGTGCAGAAAAAGCACGCTCAAATGATGAGTTTTCTGATTTGATTAGTGTGCTAAATCGCATGATTGATCGCTTACAAAGCCTCATTGCTGCCCAACAACAGTTCGTGTCAGATGTTTCTCATGAATTACGTACACCGGTAGCAATCGTTAAAGGACACATGGATTTGCTGAATCGTTGGGGAAAAGATGAACCAGATGTTTTGAATGATTCGATTGTGTCATCTTTATCTGAAATGCAACGTATGGAAAATTTAATTAATGAAATGCTTAATTTAACCCGGGCAGAACAAATTCCAATTGAAAATGTTAAAGACATTACAGAGGTTGGTGGTTTAGTTCACAGGGTCTTTGATAATTTTAAGATGATACACCCGGATTTCATATTTACGTTTGATGATGATTTGATGCAAGATGCAAATGTTAAGGTACGTCAAGATCATATGGAACAAATATTAATCATTCTAGCTGATAATGCGGTGAAGTATTCATTAGACCGAAAAGAAATTCATTTTGCACTGTCACAGACGACTAATCGCGTCGAAATCGGTATTCAAGATTTTGGTGAAGGATTGTCTAGTGAAGAAGCGATGCGTGTGTTTGATCGCTTCTATCGTGTGGATAAGGCACGTTCGCGCGCAAAGGGTGGTAATGGTTTAGGCTTGAGTATTGCGCAACGTCTTGTTGAGGCCTACGGTGGTGAAATTACGATAGAGAGTGCACTGGGGTCGGGATCAGCTTTTACAATACGTTTGCCACTCTATAAAGGAAAATCAAATGATACAAAGTTATCGAATTGATGTCTATGGTATTGTGCAAGGTGTTGGTTTTCGTTGGTTTGCACAACAAACGGCAAACAAATATCACCTCGTCGGGTGGGTTTGTAATAATTCTAACGGCTCTGTTGAAATGAGAGTACAGGGACAAGAAACCAATGTTAAGGCTTTCATTGAAGCCATTAATCAAGGACCGGGCTATTACAGTCGTGTCGATAAAGTACTAAAACATGCAGTTGCGCCGTTTGAATCGAATAATTTTGCTATTAAGTAAGAAATCTTGGTATAATGGACTTCTGTAATAACCAGGAGAAAAAACAAACTTATGAAACAATTAAAGCGGGTTCTAACAGCAGCTTTTGTAATATTAGACATTATTTTAATTACTGGTGGCTATGACGAGCATAGTAAAATGTATCGTTGGATTGGACATCCTTTAGCTAATGGTATGACTGATATCGCACATATCATTGGTGGCGTAAATGGTATTGGTTGGGCAATCATTATCATCACGGCTATTTTACGTCTGATACTGTTACCTTTCTTTTTGAATCAACAGGTTAACACCACAATTAACCAAATTAAAATGCAAACGCTAAAACCTGAAATTGACAAATTACAGGCGTTGACACGTAAAGCAGGGACAACACAAGAACAGCAGCAAGCTAGTATGGCAATGATGTCATTATACCGGGAAAATGATGTCAGCGTTATTGGTGGTATTTCGTTTTTAACCATGGCTATGCAGTTACCTATTTTTTCTGGCCTTTACTCAGCCATTTTACATGCACCAGCACTGAAAGGTGCTGAATTTTTAGGGTTTAACCTAGGTAAACCACAAATTGTTTTTGCTATTGCAGCTGGTGTTATTTACCTGATTCAAGCATGGTTAGCTATGCAGCATATGCCAGAAGAGCAAAAGAAAACATCGGCAATGATGATGTTTATTAGCCCAATAATGATTTTTGTTTTTGCTATGATTGCCAGTGGCGCAATTGGTTTGTATTTTGTAGTCGGTGGATTGTTTGCGCTTATTCAAACACTGATACAACATTACCAGCGACCAGGTCTTGAAAAACGTGTTGTACGTGAATTCAAAATTAAAAAGACGGCTGATGATTTAATGCAAGAGAGCTCAAAAACGAAGAGTACAGTGACATCTACTGATGGTGAGCAGAAAATAGTGCAATCTAGTGAGACCAAAAATAAGAAACAGCGTAACGCTGGAAAACAAAAACGTTAATGGTTAAGTACGTCAAAGTGTTTGACGTACTTTTGTCAGTTCTAATAACAGGACAGGAAGAATTAAAAAAATGGATCGTATTTTATCAAATCAAAATAATCGTGTAAAAGCTTGGGCCAAATTGGCAACTAAAAAAGGACGTCAAGAAAACCGTACGTATTTGTTAGATGGTTGGCATTTAGTTGAGGAAGCAGTTAAGGCAAATGCTAAGTTTCACGCTGTCATGGCTACAGAAGAACAGATGCAAACACATTTACCTGATGTACCACATGGTGTCCCAGCTTTTGAAATTAGTGAGGAAGTCGCTAAACATATTGCAGGTACGAATACCCCACAGGGAATTTTTGCAGAAATTTCATTACCAGATAAAACATTCGACCCAAGTTACGTGCATGATGGCGCTTGGTTGTTGCTTGATAAAATTCAAGATCCTGGAAATGTTGGTACTTTAGTACGTACAGCAGATGCCGCAGGTTTCAAAGGTGTTGTATTTGGTGAAGGAACAGCCGATGCTTACTCTCCAAAAGTTGTCCGTGCGATGCAAGGATCACAATTTCATTTAGAAGTTTTGACTGGTGATTTGGTTGAATGGACAGACGCTTTAACTGCTAATAATTTGTCAGTTTATGGTTCGCAACTTAACGAGTCGGCACGCTCATACCGTGAAATTGAATCTAGTACACAATTTGCTCTAATTGTTGGTAATGAGGGGCAAGGAATGTCAGATGAATTAGCTGCCAAAACAACAGCTAATTTATATATTCCAATCCAAGGTCAAGCTGAGAGTTTGAATGTGGCTATTGCTGGTGGTATTTTAATGTTTAGTTTAGCATCTGGAAATTAGTAGAAAAATTGGACATGACGTCACAGTAAATAAGACATTCAACAGGTATGTGTTATGAGGTGTCTTTAGAATAAAAAGCCTATTGTGCAAAAGATATGGTTTTTTGCTATAATAGGACTTAACGATTTAGAGTAGAGGATATAACTGTGGAACAAACACTCACTGTTGCTTTGATTGTCGTGGGCTTTTTGCTCATCGTGACAGTTATGATGCAACCAAGTAAACAACAAGATGCATTATCAGCACTGTCAGGTGGTGCTGGTGATCTATTCGCGGAACGTAAGTCACGTGGATTTGAAGCTGTTATGCGCCGTTCAACTGCTATTTTAGGTGGACTGTGGTTTATTATTGGTTTTGCGTTGATGTATTTATCAGCACATTAAAAAATACAATGGTCAGTTTGCTCTTTTTGTAGACTGACTTTTTATTTTGAAAAAATTTAGAAAGAATAAATAAATGGAAATTGAACAATTAAAATCTCAAATTAATGGCTTTTTGAAAGCCAATCAGTTGCAGCATTTCACTGCACAAAATATGGCTGACGGGCTAAGAATGAATTCAGCAAGTCAATATCAACAAGTTGTGAATGCATTGAATGCATTGGTGCATGATGGTGATGTGCTTGATGATAATGGGCAATATAAACATAGTAATCATGCAGGTCACACGATTGGGGACTATCGGGCGAATGATAAGGGCTTTGGCTTTGTAAAATATGATGCTGAACTACCTGACTTCTTTATTAATCCCGAGAATACTTTACAAGCTATGCAAGGGGATAAAGTATCTGTTTCAACCATCAAACCATCCCCATCTCCTGATCGTGGGCCTGAAGGTAAAATTGAAGAAATTATTGAACATGCCTACGAGCGTATTGTTGGCACGTTCTCAATGGGTTCTGAAGCCAAAGGGATGATAGGTGAACTTAGAATTAATGACAAAAAAGCCATGAATTTTAAAGTATTAATTAATTCGAATGGTTTGATGCCAAATGATGGACAAGTTGTGGTTGCTGAAGTCACACGATTCCCTGACAAAATTCATCCGCGTGAACTCATTGCACATGTGACAGAGACGCTTGGGTATAAAGATGAACCAGGAATGGACATTTTACAAATTGTTTATGCCAAAAAAGTGCCAAGTGACTTTCCCAAAGAAGTTTTGGATGATGCTGCAAAAATCCCAGTAGAAGTGCCAGAATCTGAGTGGGCGGGACGTGAAGATATCACTGAACAAACACTTGTGACTATTGATGGAGCCGATACAAAAGATATTGATGATGCAGTGGTTGCTTGGAAGTTAGATAATGGTAATTATCATTTAGGTGTGCATATTGCAGATGTATCACATTATGTGACTGAAGGTTCAACTATTGATAATGAAGCATATACACGTGGGACTTCTGTTTATTTAACAGATAGGGTTATACCAATGTTGCCACGTAATATTTCAAATGGTATTGCATCGTTAAATCCAAACGTTGTCCGTTTGGCAATGTCTGCTGAGATGGAAATTGATCCGCAAGGCCGTATAGTGAATCATCGCTTGCACACATCAGTAATGAAATCGCATGCACGGATGACATATGATGCAGTTAATAAAATTTTAGAAGGTGATATCTTTGTGCAAGAAGAATATGCACAGTTAACACCAATGTTTAAAGTCATGGGTGAACTTCATGACATTTTGTACAAAATGCGCAAAGAACGGGGTGCGATAGAATTTGATGCACCTGAAGCTCAAATTATTGTTGATGAAGATGGTAAAGCGATTGATATTAAGTTGCGTGAACGTGGGACTGCAGAGCGCATGATTGAATCCTTTATGTTAGCTGCTAATGAAACGGTTGCTGAACATTTTGATAAATTAGAAGTACCATTTTTGTATCGTATTCACGAAACACCAGATGAAGAGCGTGCCAAGTCTTTCTTTGAATTTTCAAAAGCGTTAGGCCATCCAGTTTATGGTGATCCAAGTAAAGTGACACCAAGTATGTTGCAAAAATTGATGGCTGATGTTGCTGGTGACCCTGCCGAGCAAATGATTTCAACAATGATGCTTCGTGCTATGAAACAAGCTAAATATTCTTCGGACCCTGTTGGACATTTTGGACTAGGCGCGCAATATTATACACATTTCACATCACCAATTCGTCGTTATCCTGATCTAACTGTTCATCGTTTAATTAAGTGGTATGAAAAGCATGGTTATGGTGCTGAATCACAAGCAAAATATGCTGATAAATTAGTAAAAATTGGTGAGGATACTAGTACAAAAGAACGTCGTGCAGTTGATACTGAACGTGATGTTGATGCTTTGAAAAAGGCTGAATACATGTTGGATAAAGTTGGCTTGGAGTTTAATGGGGTTGTTAATTCTGCCTTGAAATTTGGGCTATTCATTAGTTTAGAAAATACGGTTGAAGGGTTAGTCCATATTTCTAATTTAACTGATGATCATTATGAATATGATGAGTCACATGCTGCATTGATTGGGCGATCAAAACATCGCATTTTCCAAATTGGTCAAAAAGTGCGAGTTAAGGTATTACGTGTTAACAAAGAAGAGAGAACCGTCGATTTTATCTTGATTGACACAGATAGTGCACCAACAACAGAAATTCGCGTTGCCTCAAAGTCAAACGGTAAATTTGGCGTTGGACGTAATCGTGATGAACGACGAAAAAATGAGCGTCGTGGTAAATCAGAAGGACCAAAACAAAGACGTGGTCCATTAGATGCTAAACAGGGTCAAAAACGTGACTCGAAGCGTAATTTTTAAGGCAAGGTGTTAATTGACATTTAGCGAAGTATTGATGACATCATGCGAATAATAATGTCACGCTGAATTCAGTCATGGAGGTTGGAAATTATGGCCAAAACAAACAAAAATGTTGGTAATTATTTGGCTCAAAATCGAAAAGCACGTTTTAATTATGCGATTGAGGAAACTTTTGAGGCTGGTATATCCCTTACAGGAACAGAAATAAAATCTGTACGTGCTGGCCAAATAACGATTGGTGACGGTTTTATTACAATTCATAATGGCAATGCGATACTGACCAATGTTAATATAGCAGCTTATACACAAGGTAACCAGTTCAATGTTGATCCGCTACGTCCACGGCAGCTATTATTGCATAAACGTGAAATTGTCTCGCTTAACAAGGCTGCAATCGAACCAGGAGTAACAATTGTGCCATTAAAAGTTTATTTGAAACATGGTTTTGCTAAAATATTAATTGGTGTAGGACGTGGAAAAAAGAAATATGATAAACGTGAAGATATCAAAAAGCGTGATCAAGAGCGTGAGTTGGGTAGACGTTTAAAACATTAAGAGCCAAACGGCTTTTTTTGTTTGACCTCAACTCATTTTATAGATATACTTAATATATGTGAAGTATTAAAATTTCACAAGCTGAAAGGAAAGAAGCTCATGGTAGTGACACTCATTTCGGCGCTCTTCGCAATTGTAATTGGTGTCGGTGTTGGTTATTATTTACATTTGTCACAGGACAAAAAGCAAATCACCACAACGAAACAAATTGCAGATAACATTCTTGAACAAGCAAACAATGAAGCTAAAAGTTTAACACGTGCAGCAAAAACTGACGCGAAAGAATTGGCCCAAGATTACCGTAATCAGGTGGACATTGATTTCAAGGATCGTCAGAAACAGTTGCAGCAACAGGAACAACGGCTTGAAGACCGCGTCTTGAACCTCGACAAAAAGGATGCGGCCTTGAATCAACGTGATGTACAATTGATTCAAAAAGAAAACCAAGTACAACTTCGGTTGGATGATGCTAATCAAAAACAAAAATTAGCAGATGATTTGGTAACGGATCAGAAGGACAAATTGGAAGAAATTGCCCAACTAACGCCTACTGATGCCAAAGAACAAATTTTAAGCAAAACGAAACAAAGTTTGGTACGTCAACGTGCTGCGCTAGTTAAAGAAGCTGAAGAAGATGCAACTAGTGAAGCTGAAAAACGGGCACGAAACATTATTGTGCAAGCAATTCAACGTTCGGCGGCAGATGCAGTAGCAGATATTACTGTATCTGTTGTTCATTTACCAAGCGAAGACATGAAGGGTCGCATTATTGGCCGCGAAGGTCGAAATATTCGTACATTGGAATCATTGACAGGTATAGATCTGATTATTGATGACACACCTGAATCAGTCGTTTTGAGTGGATTTGATCCTGTTCGACGCGAAATCGCTAAAATGGCATTAGATGCCTTAGTAGCAGATGGTCGTATTAACCCTTCTCGAATAGAGGAAATGGTTGAAAAAGCACGTCGACAGATTGATGAAACAATACGTGAAAAGGGGGAAGCAGCAGTCTTTGAATTAGGATTGCGTGGTCTTCATCCAGATTTGATTAAAATGATCGGCCGAATGAATTATAGAACTTCATATGGTCAAAATGTGCTACAACATTCAATCGAGGTCGCAAAACTTGCGGGAATGATGGCAGCAGAGCTTAAAATGGATGTCGCGCTTGCGAAGCGCGCTGGATTAATACACGATATCGGTAAGGCAGTTGACGCTGAAGTAGAGGGTTCTCACGTAGAGCTGGGTGTTCGATTAGCCGAGAAGTTTAACGAAAAACCGGTAGTTATCAATGCTATTGCATCACATCATGGGGATGTTGAGACAACCTCACCAATTTCAGAATTGGTAGCTGCTGCTGATGCAATTAGTGCAGCAAGACCAGGGGCACGTAGCGAATCACTTGAAAATTATGTGCAACGCTTGAAGGATTTGGAAGCAATTGCAAATCAATACGAAGGCGTTGAGACATCATTTGCTATTCAAGCTGGTCGTGAAGTACGTGTTATTGTTGAACCAACAAAATTAACAGATTTACAAGCAACAGTTTTGGCACATGATATTAAAACGGATGTCGAAGAGAAACTTGAATATCCGGGTCATGTGAAAATTACAGTCGTTCGTGAAACACGTGCAACTGATTATGCACATTAATCAAAAAGTTACTCGTTGAGTAACTTTTTTGTTATAATTAGATTATATGAAACTCGTTTGTTTTTTCATATAATTTAATAATTTCTGTTTAAATATTAGGAGGATTTTATGGAACCAGGACAATTAGCGCTCATTATTTTTGCGGTTGCCTTTCTATTGTTAGTATTGTTCATTGGTTTTTTCTTGTTGAGACTAACAAGATCTTTAGATATTATTACTTTAGATGTGGATAGTATTGCTCGATCAAGTAATGAAATTCTTGGGAATGCGAATACATTATTAAATGATGTTAATGGTAAAGTCAAAACGTTGGATCCAACAGTCCAAGCAGTGGCAGACATGTCAGTGACCGTGTCGCAATTAAATGCGACTATTCAAAATGTTACCAATAAATTTGCAACTGCAAAGGCAGCAACAAGCTTTGGCGTTAGTGGCGTTGCTGCAGCTGTTGCTAAACAGGCAACAAAAACTGCCATGGGTAGGTATAAAAATAAAAAATCAACTAAGAGGGAGAAATAGTAAATGTCAAAAGTAAAAGGATTTTTAGCAGGAATTTTAGCAGGAGCTGCTGCTATTGCAGCTTTTAAAGCCTTACCAAAAGATAAGCAGAATGAATTGAAGTTAAAAGCAAATCAAACAGGTGAAGCTTTGCGTGATAAAGCATATGATGTAGCATATGCAACAGCTGATTTAGCGGGAGACGTTACTGATAAGGCCAAAGAAAAAGCTTCTGAATTGAAGGCAAAAGGTCAAAGTAAATATGGGGATCAAATTGATATAGCGGCTGATCATGTTAAAAATTTAACTGATCAAGCGCTGCCCTATGTTGATAAGGCCAAAGATTTTGCGACAACTTATGTTGATAAGGCCCATAACTCGTTAGATGATTTACGTGAAAAGTTTAGTAATGAAGATATCGAATTGACACAAGATGATTTAACTTTGGAAGAAGCTTTACAAGACTTGTCCGAGGAGGCAAAAGAGGAGACTCAAGCAGCAACAGAAGTGGTTACAACAACTGCTAAAGATGCGAAAGACGTTGCCGAAGAAAAGGTTGACAAAGTAACAGATGATGTAAAAAATCAGATTGACGATACAAAAAATATATTTTAAAACAAAAGATTTAAATTCATTAGTTTTTTGCTAACGAATTTAAATCTTTTTACTGTAACGATATAGCAATGCTATTTTTTAGATTATTCACTTTAAAGAATAATTGACACGACTTTTAATAAAGCGGTAGTAACAAGTCTTTTTTATAGGTACAATGGTGTATAGAATAAATTTAAATTAAAAGGAAATACGTTCCACAGAGAACGCACGGTAAACATGGCAAAAGAAAAGTTTGACGCAACAGCTTTTTTATCTTCACTCTTTCATTACGCGCACGATTTTAATTTTAATCATATCATATTTGAAGCGAATCGGTATAAAGTATCAGTAAATCTAGTACGCAAATCAGCAACTTATGGTAACGCAGAAGTTTTTTACGTATCAGCCGATACTAAAGAATTTGCTACTGTGATGTCAGCAGTTAATGGCGCAATTGAAATCGCGGAATTAGAGGGGAAACAACAGGCAACTGTTAAAACAGCTAATTTAGAACGTGATGAACAAGTGTTCCAATTCCGATTACATGAATTTGGTAATGGAAAGTATAGTTTAGATTTGAGTATTTAATAAATTGTTTGAGAGGAGAAGTACATTTTTTGTACACTTATAACTTATGAAGCAAGGTAAAACAGCGCAAATTAAAAAAATGAAGCAAGTACAACGCAAGCAAAAACTAATTTCTAAGAATAAATTACCAGAATTCAATTATAATGAATTTGCTGGTTTTTTACGCGCACGTTACTACTTAACGCACAATGATAAGTACAATCAGGAGACTTTTGAAGTCGCATCATTTTTTTTGGATGATGTTATTGCTATGATGGTAAACCAAAATTTCACAAAATTTACAAGTAATGAACGTGCGGTAGTGAAGTTAAATGAGGTGATGCAGGCATCATTGGTTAATAGTGATGATAAAGATTGGCGTTACTTTGTTTTGTTAGTACCAGTATTATATGACATGCAGCAATTTATTGTAAAAGAAGGTAGTGTGAACGCACGTTATGTTGCACAAGCGCCTAAATTCGATATTAATTTTTGGCGAATGATTATGAGAACCGTAATGGCAATTAATTTTTTCAAATGGCAGGGTAAAGATGTTGCTGAAATGATGAAAACGTCGCAAGTGATAGATGACCTGCAATTTAAATTTTTATCGGAAAATGAAAAAGATGATGATTTTAATTTAGCAATTATTGCTGAAACATTTAAAGCGTTAGCAGTAAAAATTAAGCCATTAAAAACTGAAAATAAAATTCTTGAATTAAATGAATTATCATCATCAGAGATAGCGGATGAATTGTCATATGCTAATAAAAGTTTAAAGCAGTTTAAAGAAGCCTCTGTAAAAGGGGTTGTTAGTGAAAATGTGATGAACATGTTGTATGCTTTCCATGAAGGAATGGCAAAAGAATATAATTTAACACATACGTTATGGGACGCAGATACATTAAATTCTTTTGCTATGTCGCACTTAATGTCGTATTGGACACCAGTTTGGGATAGTTTAGATGGCATTGGTGGTGAAGTCAAATCCTATTTAAATTTTTTGAGTCAAAAAAAAGCGATTCAAGGTTTAGGGAAAATGGTAACAGATACCTCTGATATTGATCGTTATATTGACGTTACGGCGTTAAATAAATTATTAGCGCAAATGTCATCCGAAAGGCTTGAAAATTTGGCATAAATGAATAACTACAACAAATTAAAAAGGATACACTAAGGTTTTAAAAGCCTAAGCGTATCCTTTGTTTAATTGTTATTTTAAGGGTTATCAAATTGAGAGATGACGTATTGTCCCTGGTAATACGCTTGTCATCTTATGTGTTTTGGGTGATTGCACTAAAATTTGTCCTTGGTTATTTTGGTAAATAAAACCAAATAGATTAGCTACATCTTCACTCAATAATGAATTGTTAATTTGCATCGTTACTGGTGAATTGGTGTTTAATGCTAATTCTAACCGAGCAATAATTTCATCAGCTGAGAGTTGATGCTTTACAGGGAAGCGCTTTTTTGGCGTTGAAAAATTTTTAATTGAGTTTATAAGTTGTTGTCTGTGAGATTCAATTGGATGTTGTGTTAGAAAGTTTTGCATCAGAATACTCCTTGAATAATTCGTTATCTATATCATACGAACAAATGTTCAAAAAAGCAAATTTTTAAAAGTCTCTTTACCATTTCTTGAATAGTTGTTCGATCATATTGTTGATAAAACAGTGGATATTGTGGATAACCACAATATATGTCCATGGGAACAAATATTCTCAGTTGTTTGAAATTATATGTTACCATTGTATCTGTTGTGAAAAGTAGGTATAATGTTCTCATTAGTACATAAAGAGGATAAATGATGACACAGCGGGGTTTATTAATTGTGCTATCTGGCCCATCCGGCGTTGGTAAGGGTACAGTGCGCAAAGCTATTTTTGAAGAAGATGGCATTGATTTTCAATACTCTATTTCAGCTACAACTCGTCAACCAAGAATTGGCGAAGTGAACGGCGAAGATTATTTCTTTGTATCGCGTGAGGCATTTGAAGAAAAGATTTCGAATGGTGACATGCTGGAATATGCACAGTATGTTAACAATTACTACGGTACCCCAAAAAGTTTCATTGACGAAACGCTAGCAAGTGGGCGTGACGTTTTTCTTGAGATTGATGTCCAAGGTGCATTGCAGGTGAAATCAAAAATGCCTGAGGGAGTTTATATTTTTTTAACGCCGCCTGACTTGACTAATTTGCGCGAAAGGCTTGTTGGTCGTGGCACTGATTCACAAGAGGTCATTGAAAAACGTGTAACAGCCGCACGCGATGAATTGAAACAAATGATTAATTACGATTATGCTGTAGAAAATGATCAAGTTGTGTTTGCCGTTGAGCGAATTAAATCAATTATTACAGCTGAACGGTTACGTGTTGCACGTGTTTTTGAAAAAACATTATAAGGAGAATAGCTATGTTACTTTATCCATCAGTTGATAAATTACTAGAAAAAGTTGATTCACGTTACAAATTAATTGCATTAGGTGCCAAACGAGCTCGAGAATTAGATGCTGGTTTACCTGCCACACAGGAAACATTTAACTCTAATAAATCAGTTGGTCAAGCATTAGAAGAAATTGAAAATGGTGATGTGATTATTGATCCTGATATGGAAGATCAAGTATAAACTGGATTTTTCGATTTCAAAGTGCCGACATGACAGTTTTAATTAGCTAAAAAGCAATTATTTTGTCTTTACTTTAACAGTGAAGCTTATGAAGTCCAACAAATAGGAGTGTAGAAATGATAGATCATCCACAACAAGACGCAGAAAATTACGTGGGTCCGGTAGCAACATTTAAAACAAGTCAAGGTGAAATTCAAGTTAAACTGTTTGCTGATATTGCACCAAAAACAGTAGAGAACTTTACGACTCATGCTAAAAATGGTTATTACGACAATGGTATCTTCCATCGTGTTATTCGTGATTTTATGATTCAAGGTGGCGATCCAGATGGTACGGGTATGGGTGGCCAAAGTATTTGGGGCGGTAGCTTTGAGGATGAATTTTCAGATAAGTTATTAAACGTTCGTGGCGCTTTGTCGATGGCTAATGCAGGACCTAATACTAATGGTTCGCAATTTTTCATTGTACAAACCAAAGAAACGCCATGGTTGAATGGTAAACATACAGTGTTTGGACAAGTTATTAAGGGCCTCGATGTTGTTGATAAAATTGGTAAGGTAAGTGTCAACATGTCTGATAAGCCTCGAGAAGATGTTAAAATTGAAACAATTGAGATTGCAGACTAAATGTCTGCTTTTTTGTTATAATGATATTGAGGAACTTAAATGATGGATTATCATATTGGGCAAAAAGTAAGTGGGCATATTACGGGGATTAAGCCATATGGCGCTTTTGTTGTGCTAGATGATCATGTACAAGGTTTGATACATATTTCAGAGTGTAAGACAGGTGTTGTACGGGCATTGAAAAACGAATTAAAAATTGGTCAAAAAGTGGTAGTAACTGTTTTAGATATTGAACAGTATAATAATAAAATCAGTTTATCATTGCGTCAAGATGATATAATGCTAAAACAGGGTATACTTAAAAAAAGTACAAATTTACGAAAACATTTTTGGACTAATAATGTTCTTAATTATGGTTTTGAGCCCATTGCAAGTCTCCGTGATGAATGGGTAACAGAGGCGTTGAATCGTATCAGTAAGTAAAGGAGAAATTATGTCACTTATTGCGGCAACTGCAATTGCAGTAAAAGATGATTTACCATATTTTTTAGTCGAAAAAAACAGTGAAAACTACCAGTTTTTTACAGCAAAGATGCATCGTCATAATCATGATACATCGCTGGGAGCGGTCTTACGTGCATTTAAAGCATTGGGACCAATAGATTTTGATCAATGGCGTTTAGGAGAGCTTACAAGTGTTAAGAACAATAACACACTGATGTCTTTATATGCTTTTGAAGTGTCTGACATGAGTACTATAGAAAGCAAACTTGATCATAAGCTTATGTTTGTACCAGCTAATAAATTACACAAATTATTGGAAAGCGTGCAAACGCGGGCGTTTGTGCGTTTTGAGGAATGAGGGGCAAAAAGAAGAAAGAAAGTATTGACAAAGGGAAAAAAGGGCGTATAGTAATAATAGTTGTCTGACAGGCGCGACGAAGTGTCAGGAAACAAGAACTTGAAGAGCTTTTAAAAAGAAGTTTCAGAAAGTAGTTGACAGAGCGAGCGAAGCGTGGTAAGATAATATAGTTGTCTCAAGCGAGAGACAGCGCGTAGCACATTGAAAACTGAACAAAACTTTGAACAAACGAATCTGTTGCTAGTGGTACGAAAGTATTGCTAAAGAAACAAATTTGCGAAGTCAATTCGTAACAAACAAATAAAACGGATCAACGTTATAGAGATATAACAATTAGTCAGTTTAATCGAAGAGTACATCTTCAAGCGATGAATTTAAATTCATTTAAATTGAGAGTTTGATCCTGGCTCAGGATGAACGCTGGCGGCGTGCCTAATACATGCAAGTCGAACGCACAGCGAAAGGTGCTTGCACCTTTCAAGTGAGTGGCGAACGGGTGAGTAACACGTGGATAACCTACCTCAAGGTTGGGGATAACATTTGGAAACAGATGCTAATACCGAATAAAACTTAGTATCGCATGATACCAGGTTAAAAGGCGCTACGGCGTCACCTAGAGATGGATCCGCGGTGCATTAGTTAGTTGGTGGGGTAAAGGCTTACCAAGACAATGATGCATAGCCGAGTTGAGAGACTGATCGGCCACATTGGGACTGAGACACGGCCCAAACTCCTACGGGAGGCTGCAGTAGGGAATCTTCCACAATGGGCGAAAGCCTGATGGAGCAACGCCGCGTGTGTGATGAAGGCTTTCGGGTCGTAAAGCACTGTTGTATGGGAAGAACAGCTAGAGTAGGGAATGACTTTAGTTTGACGGTACCATACCAGAAAGGGACGGCTAAATACGTGCCAGCAGCCGCGGTAATACGTATGTCCCGAGCGTTATCCGGATTTATTGGGCGTAAAGCGAGCGCAGACGGTTAATTAAGTCTGATGTGAAAGCCCGGAGCTCAACTCCGGAAAGGCATTGGAAACTGGTTAACTTGAGTGCAGTAGAGGTAAGTGGAACTCCATGTGTAGCGGTGGAATGCGTAGATATATGGAAGAACACCAGCGGCGAAGGCGGCTTACTGGACTGTAACTGACGTTGAGGCTCGAAAGTGTGGGTAGCAAACAGGATTAGATACCCTGGTAGTCCACACCGTAAACGATGAACACTAGGTGTTAGGAGGTTTCCGCCTCTTAGTGCCGAAGCTAACGCATTAAGTGTTCCGCCTGGGGAGTACGACCGCAAGGTTGAAACTCAAAGGAATTGACGGGGACCCGCACAAGCGGTGGAGCATGTGGTTTAATTCGAAGCAACGCGAAGAACCTTACCAGGTCTTGACATCCTTTGAAGCTTTTAGAGATAGAAGTGTTCTCTTCGGAGACAAAGTGACAGGTGGTGCATGGTCGTCGTCAGCTCGTGTCGTGAGATGTTGGGTTAAGTCCCGCAACGAGCGCAACCCTTATTGTTAGTTGCCAGCATTCAGATGGGCACTCTAGCGAGACTGCCGGTGACAAACCGGAGGAAGGCGGGGACGACGTCAGATCATCATGCCCCTTATGACCTGGGCTACACACGTGCTACAATGGCGTATACAACGAGTTGCCAACCTGTGAAGGTGAGCTAATCTCTTAAAGTACGTCTCAGTTCGGACTGCAGTCTGCAACTCGACTGCACGAAGTCGGAATCGCTAGTAATCGCGGATCAGCACGCCGCGGTGAATACGTTCCCGGGTCTTGTACACACCGCCCGTCACACCATGGGAGTTTGTAATGCCCAAAGCCGGTGGCCTAACCGTAAGGAGGGAACCGTCTAAGGCAGGACAGATGACTGGGGTGAAGTCGTAACAAGGTAGCCGTAGGAGAACCTGCGGCTGGATCACCTCCTTTCTAAGGATAAACGGAAAGTAGCAGGGGCATTAGATTGCCAGTTCAAGAAGTTCAAAGTTTTGTTTAGTTTTGAGTGTGATACCGACATAGGGATCATGGTCAAAGATGACACCTATGGGGAATTAGCTCAGCTGGGAGAGCACCTGCTTTGCAAGCAGGGGGTCAGCGGTTCGATCCCGCTATTCTCCATAGGCAGTGTCAAAGCTGCCGGAGTTGCACATTGAAAACTGAATAGTAACAAATTCTTTTAAAGATAAGTAAAATTATTAATAAATTAAGCCGAGAAACAAAGCAATAAAGAAGTTCTGTAACAGGAATGGAAAAAAACGCAGGTCTGAAAGAAGACCAACTCATAAACTTAAAGCACAACTTTGGTTGTGACGGTTAAGTTAATAAGGGCGCGTGGTGGATGCCTTGGCACTAGGAGCCGATGAAGGACGTGACTAACTACGATAAGCTTTGGTGAGCGGTAAGTACGCTAAGACCCAGAGATTTCCGAATGGGGAAACCCAACTCGCAAAGAGTTGTCAATAGTTGAATACATAGATTATTGACGGAACACGCTGTGAACTGAAACATCTCATTAGCAGCAGGAGCAGAAAGAAAAATCGATTCCCCAAGTAGCGGCGAGCGAAACGGGAAGAGCCCAAACCAGAGTGCTTGCATTCTGGGGTTGTAGGACTGATAAATAGAAGTTACAAAAGTGTTTTATAGCAGAACAAGTTGGGAAGCTTGGCTAAAGAGGGTGATAGCCCCGTACGCGAAATAAAGCACACTTCTTTCAGGATCCTGAGTACGGCCGGACACGTGAAATCCGGTCGGAATCTGCGGGGACCATCCCGTAAGGCTAAATACTCCCTAGTGACCGATAGTGAACCAGTACCGTGAGGGAAAGGTGAAAAGCACCCCGGAAGGGGAGTGAAATAGTTCCTGAAACCACGACGCCTACAAGAAGTCAGAGCCCGTTAATGGGTGATGGCGTGCCTTTTGTAGAATGAACCGGCGAGTTACGGTATCGTGCGAGGTTAAGGTGGAAAGACCGGAGCCGCAGCGAAAGCGAGTGTGAATAGCGCGAATAGTACGATGCTGTAGACCCGAAACCAGGTGACCTACCCATGGTCAGGATGAAGGTGAGGTAAAACTTACTGGAGGTCCGAACCGGTGCATGTTAAAAAATGCTCGGATGAACTGTGGGTAGCGGTGAAATTCCAAACGAACCTGGAGATAGCTGGTTCTCTCCGAAATAGCTTTAGGGCTAGCCTCATTATAAGCATACTGGAGGTAGAGCACTGTTAAGCCTAGGGGCCCATCTCGGGTTACCAAAGTTTGATAAACTCCGAATGCCAGCTATGTATGAATGGGAGTCAGACGATGAGTGATAAGATCCACCGTCGAAAGGGGAACAGCCCAGATCGCCAGTTAAGGTCCCTAAATATATGTTAAGTGGAAAACGATGTGATAGTGCATAGACAACTAGGATGTTGGCTCAGAAGCAGCCACCATTTAAAGAGTGCGTAATAGCTCACTAGTCGAGTGCCATTGCGCGGAAAATGTACCGGGGCTAAACATATTACCGAAACTGCGGGTGTGCGTAAAGCACGCGATAGGAGAGCGTTGTAAGGGCAAAGAAGGTAGACTGTAAGGACTACTGGAGCGCTTACAAGTGAGAATGCCGGTATGAGTAGCGAAAGACAGGTGAGAATCCTGTCCACCGAATGACTAAGGTTTCCTGGGGAAGGCTCGTCCTCCCAGGGTTAGTCGGGACCTAAGGCGAGGCTGAGAAGCGTAGTCGATGGCTAACAGGTTGAGATTCCTGTACCAGTAGTAATGCGTTTGACCAATGGAGGGACGCAGGAGGCTAACAGAAGCGCACTGATGGAAATGTGCGTGCAAGCAGTAAGTTTGGGAAAGAGTGAAATGCTTTTTTCTGATAAGAACAAGCTGTGATGCGGATCGAAATAAAGTAGAGAAGTCTGTGATGTCACACTGCCGAGAAAAGCTTCTAGGGAGTATTACACTGCCCGTACCGCAAACCGACACAGGTAGTCGAGTGGAGAACACTAAGGTGAGCGAGAGAACCCTCGTTAAGGAACTCGGCAAAATGACCCCGTAACTTCGGGAGAAGGGGTGCTCATTGTAAAAGATGAGCCGCAGTGAATAGGCCCAGGCGACTGTTTATCAAAAACACAGGTTTCTGCAAAATCGTAAGATGAAGTATAGGGGCTGACGCCTGCCCGGTGCTGGAAGGTTAAAAGGAGTGCTTAGCTTCGGCGAAGGTACGAATTGAAGCCCCAGTAAACGGCGGCCGTAACTATAACGGTCCTAAGGTAGCGAAATTCCTTGTCGGGTAAGTTCCGACCCGCACGAAAGGCGTAACGATCTGGGCACTGTCTCAACGAGGGACTCGGTGAAATTTAAATACCCGTGAAGATGCGGGTTACCCGCGACAGGACGGAAAGACCCCATGGAGCTTTACTGTAGCTTGATATTGAATGTTTGTGCTGCTTGTACAGAATAGGTAGGAGACGAAGAGGATTGGACGCCAGTCTAGTCGGAGTCAAAAAGTGGGATACTACCCTCGTTGTATGAACATTCTAACACTGGTCACTTAACGTGATCGTGGACAGTGTCTGGCGGGCAGTTTGACTGGGGCGGTCGCCTCCTAAAAGGTAACGGAGGCGCTCAAAGGTTTGCTCAGAATGGTTGGAAATCATTCGTAGCGTGTAAAGGCATAAGCAAGCTTGACTGCGAGAGCAACAACTCGAGCAGGTACGAAAGTAGGACTTAGTGATCCGGTGGTTCCGCATGGAAGGGCCATCGCTCAACGGATAAAAGCTACCCTGGGGATAACAGGCTCATCTCCCCCAAGAGTCCACATCGACGGGGAGGTTTGGCACCTCGATGTCGGCTCATCGCATCCTGGGGCTGTAGTCGGTCCCAAGGGTTGGGCTGTTCGCCCATTAAAGCGGTACGCGAGCTGGGTTCAGAACGTCGTGAGACAGTTCGGTCCCTATCCGTCGCGGGCGCAGGAAATTTGAGAGGAGTTGCCCTTAGTACGAGAGGACCGGGGTGAACAAACCGCTGGTGTACCAGTTGTTCCGCCAGGAGCATTGCTGGGTAGCTATGTTTGGAAGAGATAAACGCTGAAAGCATCTAAGTGTGAAACTCGCCTCGAGATGAGATTTCCCATTCGAAAGAAGTAAGACCCCTTAGAGATGATGAGGTAGATAGGCTAGAAGTGGGAGTTGAGTGATCAATGAAGCGGACTAGTACTAATAGGTCGAGGACTTAACCAAAGTCAAGAACGGAAGTTCAAGAGATATGAGTGGCAAAATTTAGAAGAAGAATTTGATACTATTTAGTTTTGAGTGTAAAACTCAAAGGTGTCGTATTGATAGCATAGAGGACACACCTGTTCCCATTCCGAACACAGAAGTTAAGCTCTATCACGCCGAAAGTAGTTGCCGGATCGCTGGCTGCGAGGATAGGAAGATGCGGTGCCGTACATAGAGAGTACTCTGAGAAGGGTACTTTTTTTGTGTCTTGATAATTGAGGGCCATATACTTTCTTAAGAAAATTTGTTATAATTAGCTTATTAGTATCTAAGGAGGCAATATTCTATGGCTATGATTACATTATTTTCATCACCAAGTTGTACTTCTTGCCGAAAAGCAAAATTGTGGTTAGAAAACCATAATATTCCTTATATTGAACGTGATGTGAATAAAGAGCCATTGCGTGCTGAGGAAGTTAAGGAAATACTGAGATTAACTGAAGATGGAACGGAAGAGCTTATTTCTAAGCGTTCAAAGATATTTTCTAAATTAAATTTGGATCTTGACAGTATGTCTATTAATAAGTTTATCGAATTAATAGTGGATAATCCTTCTTTATTGAAACGACCAATTATTATGGATGATCATCGTATGCAAGTTGGATACAATGATGACGAAATCCGTCGTTTTTTACCCCGTGATATACGTCAGCGTGAACTTATTCGTGCAACATTTAAAGCTGATTTTGGAGAAAAAGCAAAGGATTTAGTAGTTGAGCGTGATTAGGATGGTTCAGTTTTCTAACTATTTTTGTCATAATATTCCTAAAAATAAATGAAAGGCGGCTATTAAATTATGGAAATGGAAAGAATTAATGATAATACAATTCGTGTTATGATTGAGAATACTGATTTAAAGGAACGCGGCATTTCTGTTATGGAATTACTAGGAGATCACGATAAAATAGAATCTTTTTTTTATAATATTTTATCTGAAGTTGATGTTGACCATGATTTTAGTGATGATGATCAGGTAAGCTTTCAGATTTTACCAAATCGTAATGGGTTGGAATTATTTATTTCAAGATTAGACAATGACAATCAAGTAGGTGATGTTATTAATAATTTGATGAGTTACACCAAAAATAAATTGGAGACCATCGACGATATTACCGATGAAAGACGCACTGATTTACAACAAAATGACAATAGCTTAATTACTTCAAATTCTGCCAAATCTCAAAAAGTAGCAACAAATTCTGATGTTGTGACAAATTCTGAATTGATTTTGAAGATTACAAATTTTGAGGCGATCATTGCGATTTCAAAAATAGATCAAATGAAAAATGTTTTGTCGGATTTGTATCGGTATAACGGTGTGTTTTATCTTGTATTGACATTTTCTACTGATAAAATGGCACCGGAAAAGATTGCGGATGAGAAATCTTTTGCCATTGAATTTGCTTCAGAAAGTAATATAAAAAAAGATGTGCTGCATGAGCATGGCGAAATTGTTATGCGTGTAGATGCACTTGTCCAAATAAAAAATATTTTTAGATGAGCACGTAGTTTTTTATTGTAATATAAAATCTGCGCTATTAGAAGGGATACGTTATGAATTTAGTAACAACTGTCATTATAGTTGTTGTTGTGTGGGGTTTAGTCGCTTTAGGAAGTTGGCTATGGGTGCTTTTATCTGCAAAAACTAGTGCTGTATTGCTTAAACCAATTGATTTTTCAAAAAAAGTTGCAAATGAAAATGGGCAGATTGTTGATGTGAGAGAATCTGCTGCATACAAACGTTCGCATATAATGGGTGCTCGCAATATACCGATGGCTAATTTTTCACAGGGGAAATCTGGCTTACGAAAAGATCGCGATATTTTCTTGTATGATGAACGATTACGTGATGTGGCCCGAGTCGGTAAATCTTTGAAAAAACAGGGCTATCATAAAAGTAAAATATTTATTTTACGTGGTGGTTTTAGTCAATATGATGGCAAAACTACAAAATAACTAATATTAAGCTAAA
This sequence comes from Leuconostoc gasicomitatum LMG 18811, assembly GCF_000196855.1. NCBI lineage: Bacteria > Bacillati > Bacillota > Bacilli > Lactobacillales > Lactobacillaceae > Leuconostoc > Leuconostoc gasicomitatum. Next base: position 1,432,967 of record NC_014319.1, on the reverse strand, counting down.
CTGCACTTAGAAAAGTCTAAGTGTTTTTTTGTCTGAAAAATTATAGTAAATTTTTTCAGATAAAAAGTGTATAATAAAAGGTGTAATATGTAAGCGGTTACAATAAAAGGAGTATTAGTCATGCGCTATATTAATTATTTTAATCAAGATGCCTATACAAATATTGCGATGGATGCTTGGTTACTGAAAAATTTAAAACCAAAGGAACCTGTGTTTTCATTATGGCAAAATAAACGTGCTGTAATTGTTGGTGAGAATCAAAACACATTTTCTGAGGTTAATTCTGACTATGTTGATTCGCACAACGTCGAAGTTGTGCGACGCGTATCTGGAGGTGGCGCAGTTTATCATGATTTAGGAAATATTTGTTTTACATTTTTTGTACCTGTATCTAGCAGTGCACGGGTCGACTTTCATCAATTCGTTCAACCCATGGCTGATGCATTGGAGTCACTTGGGATCCATGTAGATATATCTGGCAGAAATGATTTGGAAATTGAAGGGAAAAAGGTGTCAGGTAATGCACAGCGTTATGCTGGTGGGTATTTGATGCATCATGGTACGTTGCTTTGGGATACTGACGTGGACGCAATGGTTCGCTCATTAAACGTTGCGGACGAAAAATTCATCTCTAAAGCGGCTAAATCGGTTCGCGCTCGTGTTGGTAACATCAAGGATTACGCGCCAAAAGATTTAACGATTGACAAGTTTATTGACCAATTATCTTATTACCTAACAAATGAGGGGCAAGATGGTGAATACAAACTAAATGCTAATCAAAAATCTGATATTTTAATGTTACGAGATAAAAAATTTTCTCAGTGGTCATGGAATTATGGTCAAAGTCCACAATTTATGTATAATAACCATGCAAAATTTAGTGGTGGCAGTATTGATGTTCAGATTGATGTGCATGATGGTAAGATAACAGATCTTAATTTTACGGGTGACTTCTTGGGGGTTCGAGATTGGCGAGAGATGAAGTCACAATTGCTTGGCATACCATTCACATATGAATATGTTGCTAATATTTTAGAGAAAAATAAAGATGGTCAGTACTTTGGCAGCATTACAAATAATGAGTTGTTAGAGACGTTTTTTCAGAAAGATGAGGTAGAAACTAATGCGTGATGTCGTTGTAGCAAATAAGGAAATTCTTGATTTTGATAATCAAATGCAAATACAAGATGATGTGTTTCCAGTATTGCATATTTTAGACAGTAATGGTGAAATTGTTGATAGTGAATCTTTGCAAAGAGCTCAGTTAACTGAGGAAGATTTTATAAATATCATGAAGCGTATGTTGCTAAGTCGCCAATTAGATATTCGTTCAACCAAATTGGCAAAACAAGGACGTTTTGGATTTTTTGCACCAACTGCTGGACAAGAAGCTTCTCAAATGGCTTCATCATATGCTTTTAAAGATGAAGATTGGTTAATGCCAGGGTATCGCGATATTCCTCAGATTGTTGTTAAAGGCTGGCCAATTTGGAAGGCAATTTTATGGTCACGTGGTCATGCATTAGGTAATGTATTTACAACTGAAGAAGGTAAACCGGTTAATTCATGGATGCCACAAATTATTATTGGTGCGCAATACGTGGAAGCAGCGGGCATTGCTCTTGGTATGAAAAAGCGTCAAAAAGATGCGGTTGCTTATGCCTATACAGGAGAAGGTGGTTCATCGCAAGGTGATTTTTATGAAGGCGTAAATTTTGCAGGTGCTTATAAAGCGAATGCGGTTTTCTTTATACAAAATAACGGCTTTGCTATTTCGACACCCCGTGCGTTGCAAACTGCAGCAACGCATTTGGCCGCAAAAGGTTGGGCTGCAGGTGTACCCAGTATTGTTGTTGATGGGAACGATCCCATTGCAGTCTACTTGGCATCAAAGGAAGCAAGGGCTTGGGCAACGAGTGGCAAAGGGCCTGTGTTAATTGAAACGCTTACTAACCGTTTAGAGGCACATTCTACTGCTGGTGATGATCCATTACGCTATCGTACACAAGCCGATATTGACGCTGCTTGGAAAAAAGAGCCATTAATCCGAATGCGTCAATATATGACTGGTCAAGGTATTTGGGATGAAGATAAAGAAACAGCTTATATTGCTGAGGTCAATGCACTTATTGATGATCAAATTAAAATAGCGGATAAGGTTTCTAAGCAGAAAATTTCTGACTTTATCAAAAACACACTTGAAGTACCAAGCTATGCGATGGCTGAGCAAATTACCAAGTTTGAAAGCGAGGGAAAGTAACATGGCTGTTAAAAGTTATATTGATGCGGTTCGTGAAGCGATGGACTTAGCGTTAGAGAAAGACAATAATGTTTTAATTTTTGGTGAAGATGTTGGTAAAAACGGTGGTGTATTCCGAGCAACAGATGGGTTGCAAGCAAAATATGGTGAAGATCGTGTTTTCAACACACCCCTAGCAGAATCTGGTATTGGTGGATTAGCCATTGGCCTGACGACACAAGATTATCGGCCAATCATGGAAATTCAATTTTTCGGTTTTGTATTTGAAGTGATGGACTCTATTGCTGGTCAAATGGCTCGTAATCGATATCGATTTAATGGTACACGTAATATGCCCATTGTTGTACGATCGCCTTATGGTGGTGGCACTAAGACACCTGAAATGCATGCAGATAATCTTGAAGGCATAGTGGCACAGATTCCTGGAATTCGTGTAGTTATGCCAGCTAATCCAGCGGATGCAAAAGGATTACTCTTGAGTGCAGTTGAATCTAATGATCCTGTTGTTTTTTTGGAGAATATACATTTGTATCGTTCAATGAAAGGTGACGTGCCCCAAGGATACTATACAACACCGTTAGATAAAGCGGCAGTTGTCCATGAAGGTTCGGATGTGTCAATTATTTCATACGGCGGCGGTGTGCCAGTTGCTTTGAAAGCGGCAGAAGAGCTAGATAAAAATGGTATCTCAGCAGAAGTGTTAGATCTACGCACGGTGTCGCCTCTTGATATTCAAGGTATTGGTGATACGGTTACTAAAACTGGTCGGGTTGTTGTTGTTCAAGAGGCACAACGCATGGCAGGTATTGGTGCAAGTATTATGAGTGAAATTTCTGAACGATTTATCCTGAGTTTGAAAGCACCGATTGGACGTATTGCGGCACCAGATTCAGTTTATCCCTTTGGACAAGCAGAAAATGATTGGATGATTAAATCTGATGATGTTGTGGCCAAGGTAATGGAGGTTGTGAATTATGACTGAGATTTTTAAAATGCCTGATATTGGTGAAGGCATGGCTGAGGGAGATATTACATCATGGCTCATTAAGGTCGGAGATGTAGTGGCTATGGATGACCCTGTTGCTGAAGTTCAAAATGATAAATTAATTCAAGAAATTTTATCACCTTACGCTGGTAAAGTGACGAAATTATTTGTCGAAGCAGGTACAACTGTTGAAGTTGGTGATTCATTAATTGAATTTGATGGTGATGGCAGTGGTGAAGCTGCAAGTGGTCAAGAACCGGATAAGGTGGATAAGAAGCAAGTTTCTGAAGTACCATTAAAAAATCCTACTGTACCAACTGAAACAGTGACGAGTCCGCAAACAGAAAGCATCGTACACGTTGCTAATGGTCATGTTTTAGCTATGCCTTCAGTTCGTCATTTGGCTTATGAAAAAGGAATTGATCTTACAAAAATTATGCCTAGTGGTCGTCATGGACACGTTACTTTGTCTGATGTTGAAAAATTCCAAGATGTTGGTGAAACAACACCGGAGATTAATGCACAACAAGTAGTTAAAACAACAGAAGCGCTTAGCACGAATAATAGTTCTTCTCTGGCTGCACCTGAACCATTACGAGAGGGTCGTCAACCATTAACAGCAGTACGTAGGGCAATTGCTAAAGCAATGACTACACAAAATGCCAATATTCCATCGGTTACTAATTTTGATTCAGTTGAGGTTAGTAAGTTAGTGGCTCATCGTCAAATATTTAAAACGCAAGCCGCTAATGATGGCATTCACTTGACATATTTAGCATATGTTGTGAAAGCATTAGCTGCCACAGCAAAAAAATTCCCAGAATTGAATGCTAGTTTAGATATGGCAACACAAGAAGTCATCTACCATGATGATGTTAATATGGGTGTAGCAGTTAGCACAGCATCAGGATTGTATGTACCAGTGATTGGACATGCGGATCAAAAGTCAATTTTGACCATTGCTTCAGAGATTTCTGAACTTGCTGAAGCAGTTCGTACTGGAACCATTCGCCCTCAGCAAATGCAAGGTGGGACGATTACGATTTCTAATTTAGGATCAGCACGGGGCACATGGTTCACCCCAATTATTAATGGTAAAGAAGTCGCTATCTTGGGGCTGGGTTCAATTTTGAAAGAACCTATTGTCAATGAAAATGACGATCTTACAATTGGTCAAAATATGAAGCTATCACTGAGCTATGATCATCGTCTAATTGATGGCATGCTTGGGCAATCAGCTATGAACTATTTGAAGCAATTATTGACCGATCCGGCTTATATGTTAATGGAGGTGTAATCATGGTTGTTGGTGCACAAGCGCGTGAAATTGATACAGTAGTGATTGGTTCTGGACCTGGTGGTTATGTTGCTGCGATTCGTGCGGCTGAGTTAGGCCAAAAAGTTACTATTATTGAACGGGATGCGATTGGTGGTGTTTGCCTAAATGTTGGGTGTATACCATCAAAGGCTTTAATTAATGTTGGTCATCATTATCGTACAGCAACAGCGACAACACCTTTTGGTTTAACGACGACTGGGGCAGAGCTTGACTGGCATCAGGTTCAAGATTGGAAACAAAATAAAGTTGTTAATACTTTAACTAGTGGCGTTGAAATGTTGCTTAAAAAACATCATGTGGAAATCATTAAAGGCGAAGCAAGATTTAATGATAATGCGACACTAAACGTATTACAAGAAGACGGCCATGAATTATTGCAGTTTAATAATGCTATTCTGGCAACTGGTTCGCGTCCAGTAGAATTAGCTAGCATGCCATTTGGTGGTCGAATTATTGATTCAACTGGTGTTTTGAGTTTGACTGATATACCAAAAAAGTTGATTATTGTGGGTGGTGGCGTGATTGGCTCTGAGTTAGGTGGGGCTTATGCTAATTTGGGAACGCAGGTGACAATCATTGAAGGTTTAGATCACACGTTAAACGGCTTTGATCACGAAATGACTAAGCCGGTATTAAATGATTTCACAAGCCGTGGTGGTGTAATTGTGACGTCTGCAGTTGCTAAATCAGCAGAACAAACAACAGATGATGTGACATTAACCTATGAAGCTGCTGGTAAGGAACAAACGATCACCGGAGATTATTTATTGGTGGCGGTTGGTCGCCGTGTGAATACGGACGATGTTGGACTTAATAATACAGATATTAAATTGTCAGATCATGGTGTGATAGAAGTTGCTGATAATATGCAGACAAGTGTTGCACATATCTATGCGATTGGTGATATTACCGCAGGTCCACAGCTTGCACATAAAGCTAGTTTTCAAGCAAAAATTGCGGCTGGTGCAATTGCAGAAGACCCACAAGCCCATGATTTACACTATTCACTGCCTGCCGTGGCGTACACCAATTATGAGCTAGCCACAACTGGTGAAACACCAGATTCAGTAAAAGACCAAAATCTTAATGCCAAAATTTCAAAATTTCCATTTGCTGGCAATGGACGTGCTATTTCTATGGATGAGACAGTTGGTTTTATTCGACTCATTAGTGATAAAGAGACACATGCGTTACTTGGGGGTCAAATTGTTGGACCAAATGCGTCAGATTTGATTTCTGAATTATCCCTTGCAATTGAGAATGGTTTAACTACAAATGATATATCATTAACAATTCATCCACACCCAACACTGGGAGAAGCAATTATGGATACTGCCGAATTAGCTGATGGCTTACCAATTCATATTTGAATCATAATGTTCTTTTATATAAGCATGATAAAATAAAGTTGCCACGATAGTGACAACTTTATTTAGATAAGGATAAATATGGCAAAATTTACAACAACTGATGATGTGACTATTGACTATAAAATGCAGGGACAGGGGCAATCTGTGATCCTAATTGCTGGTTATTCCGGTAATCAGGCAACATGGACAGCACAAACTGATGTGTTAGTGGCTAGCGGTTTACAGGTTATTACCTATGATCGACGTAATCATGGTAAAAGTGACACGGTTAATTACGGAATGCGTCTTTCACGACATGGGAAAGATTTAGCAGAACTTATATCGGCATTGCAATTAAAAAAGCCAGTATTACTTGGTCATTCTATGGGAGCAAGTACAATTTGGGCTTATTTATCACTGTATGGGGATAATAATGTGAGAGCTGTAATCACGGAAGATCAAGTGCCAACAATGTTGCGTGATGATAATTGGCCATTTGGCATCTTTAATGCTGATATTAGCACAGTTCTCCCTGCTATTGAAAAATTACCTCATACAAAACTCACGTGTTTAAAAATTTCAACAGAAATTAAAGGTGCACTAAGCCAAGCATACCAACCATTTGATTTTCAACTAAACGCACCATTACTATTAAATAGTGCCATACAAGATTGGCGTGACGTGGTAATTCGTGAACAAGTACCACATTTGTTTTTGGCAGGTGGCGAATCACCATTGTGGTCAGCAGATCATGCAAAATTTGCATCAAAAATGGCACTTTATGGGCAGTATCATGTTTTTGATGGTGTTGGACATATTCCGCATATTGAAGCACCAGATGATTTTAATCAAATCATTCTAAATTTTATTCATACATTATAAAATCAAAATAAAAATAGTGACTAATAAACTAGATTTAGTCACTATTTTGATTTTTGGGGATGGAATTATTCAAAATTATGCAGCATTTTTGAAACTAATTCATACAAGATACATTGATTTAAATATCTTTTGAACTAATTTGTCGTTTCGATGGCTGTTACAATGTCTTCAAGTGATTGGCTACCGAAGATAACTTGGTCACTTTGATTAAATATCATGGCTGGAACACTCATAATATGATGCTTTTCGCGTATGTCAGGGAAAAGTTGTAAATCAATCATTTCAGCAGAAACGTGTGGATTAAGGGCCGCAATATGTTGGCAAGCAGCAACAACATCAGGACAAAAATGACACGTCAACGATACGCCAATAGCAATAGCGGTTTTAGGTAATTTTTTGATCCGTTCAACAAGTTGGCTATCAATAGTTTGACCGGGACCAGCAGTATTATAAATAGCCAAAACCAAGGAATTAAGTTCATGGCCGGTCGGAATACCACTAAATTGAATACCAGTGTCTAAGCCAGTTGCTGTCATTAGTTTAAAGTATGGTAAATGGTGAGCCGTTGATTGATCAATAGTTTTTGATACGAATTGAATGTGTGAATTCAATTCGCTGAATTCCTGCAAGAATGCCGTGAGTTCCCGACTTTTTTCGGAATTATTTGTTAATTGTGACAAAACAATATCTTGCTCTAACTTATTAAAAATGGGTTGGAGCTGTTGTACCAATTCATTTGCAAACCAATGGCTCTTGCGATTTTGCGTCACAGCAGGTTGTCTTTCTTCTATGGCACTTGTTTGGCTCAAAGTCGTGCGTGCTTTTTTATTCGGCACTTGTCGTGAAATCGCAATATTTAATGATTTTTTTAACGCTGTGACGTATAATTCAGCACTGGTAGCAGCGTTAGCACCATCAGAAGCAGCAGTAACAATTTGACGTAAAGGTTTTGAAATCACGTCACCGGCTGCAAAAACCCCAGGTATATTTGATTGACCTGTTGAATTAGTTAAAATATATTGATTTTCATCAAGGGTAATATCTTTTTTAAACAACTTTGTTTGTGGGTCTGTCCCAACATAGATGAACATACCAAAGGTATTATCATCTGGCGCAAGATGATATGTGGTTGTTTCGTGTGTTTGATTATTGATGAAGTGTGCTTCAGACAAATAATCTTGACCTGTAACAGAGACAACTTCAGTATATGGCAAGATTGTAATACGATCGTTCGATCGTGCGCGATCAGCTGTCAATGGGGCACAAGTAAAATCAGAAGATCTCATAACAACGGTGACATGTCGAGCAAAACGGGTGAGATAGTCTGCTTCTTCAGCGGCAGCATAGCCACCACCGATGACAAAGACTTCCAATCCACTAAATAATTCGCCATCACAAGTTGAACAATAGGCAACACCACGCCCACGAAACTCATGTTCGCCCTCAAAACCAACTTCGTGTGGTTTAGCACCAGTTGCAATGATAATACTGCGTGCACTGTAAACATCTTTTTTTCCAGTAACAGTTTTGATGTATGGTTCATTGAAATTATAATCTAGGACAGTGTCTGCTACAAAGTTAACACCAAAATCTTTTGCCTGTTGTTGCATTTTGTTAACGAGTTCAGTGCCGTCAATCGTTTCAACTGCGGGATAGTTGGCAACTATTGATGTTGTGACGACTTGACCACCAATTTGATCCCCTTCTATTATAAGCGTATCCATGGTAGCACGCCCAGCATAAATACCTGCAGATAAACCGGCTGGACCACCACCAATTATGATTGTGTCATAAATATGGTCTTTTGTCATCTTTGAGCCCTATATTATAACTTGCCAACTAAATCTAGGCTTGGCGTAATTGTGTCTTCACCTGGATGCCAATTGGCAGGGCAAACACGATCACCATGTTCAGAAACAAATTGTGCAGCTTCCAATGTACGTAAGATTTCTTCAGCATTGCGACCAATACCCATATTATTGATGGTGTATGATTGAATCTTGCCTTCAGGGTTGACAATGAAAACAGCTCGGAAAGCTAAGCCAGCTTCTTCATCAAGAACGTTGAAGAAGCGTGCTAATTTGCCAGCAGGATCGGCTAGCATTGGATATTTAATTTTAGCAATTGTATCAGTAGCTTCAGCCCAAGCTTTGTGGACAAATTCGCTATCTTCTGAAACTGAATAAATCTCGGTGTTAGCTTTTTGGAAAGCAACGTAGTGATCAGCTAAGTCACCTAATTCTGTTGGGCAAACAAATGAGAAATCGGCAGGGTAGAAAAAGTAGACGCCCCATTTTCCCAAAGTATCTTCTTTTGTGACTGAAGTAACGTCACCGTTATGGTATGCGTTGACAGAAAAGTCGGCGATTTCTTGGTTAATAAAGTTAGTTATCATGATTTTCCTCCTTTTAAATTACAATCATTCTAAACTAATTTCATTATACTACTTTACTAATAAAAAATGTCAGTTTATTGTTACGAGAATAAAAAAATTAAGTTCGTTAAAAGTTATCGTGTAATTGAGTTAGACATTTGATTTCTGGGTTAACATGAGATATTTAATCAACAATTAAAGGGGTTCAAAGCCGCCATATAGCAATTTGAAACTATGTTTTGTCAGATTATTGCATACACTCATGAGAGAAGAATAACTTATTAAACAAAAATAAAACCACGCGTTCATCAAAACTTATTGATGAACGCGTGGTTTTATTTTTGTTCTTAGTATCGTGATTGGTGTGCCGCAACACTGCGACGAATTGCTTGTTTTGAAACTTCTTCATGATGTTCTTCTGCTTGTTGTGCCGGCTTAATAATTGTGTGACGATAACTAAGTGCCGTAGCAGCAGCTAGAGCAGCTGAACTTAAAATACCAACAATAACGCCTGACTTAAATGATTTCATAATAGTAACAACCTCTTTCTTAAGTTTTATTAAAGTCTATTATCAACTATTTTGACGCATTTGTAAATGAATTTAGTATAATTAACTTATGACTATTAAAACACAAATTATTGCGCATCGTGGCTACCGTGCTGTCGCACCGGAAAATACTTTGCCGGCTTTTGAAGCGGCTTTGGCTTATCAACCAGATATGTTAGAAATGGATGTTCATCGGACTTTAGATGGACATCTGGTAGTTATTCATGATGAAAAAGTTGATCGCACGACAAATGGTACGGGATTTGTTAAAGACATGACTTTAGCTGAAATTAAGTCGCTAGATGCTGGTATTTATAAAGAACCAAAAATGGTTGGTGTAACTATTCCAACTTTTGATGAGTTTTTAACTTTTTTGCGGGCACAAAAGTTTGACCAGACACTGATGTTAGAAATAAAAACAGATCATGTTTCTTATCCGGGTATCGAGAAAGAAATATTGGACAAAATTGACATATATAAACCGGCATATCATGTGTTGTACCAAAGTTTCAACTTGAATTCATTAAAAATTGTCCGGCAATTACAACCAAAGGCAGATATTGCAGCATTAGTATATTGGGCGACACCGATCGTTTATTGGTTAAAATGGCGAGGTGTTTTTGACTATATTCATTCAGATATTCGGATTTTAAAAAATAAGCCAAGGATTTTTTGGCGACCTAACATGCATATAAGAACTTGGACTGTTGATAACGAAGCTGATATGCGACGTGTTTTTAAGGCTGGTTTACGAGGTATGATTACAAATAAAGTGGCATTAGCCACCAAGATACGTCGAGAAATTCAGGGGGATGAACATGACTAAACTGGTTGTTATTACGGGTCCGACTGCGTCGGGTAAAAGTGATTTATCCATTGCCATGGCACAAAAATTTAATGGCGAAATTATTTCCGCCGATGCGATGCAAATTTATCGTAAGCTAGACGTTGGTACAGCAAAAGTGACAAAGGCTGAACGTGCATTAGTACCACATCATTTGATAGATATCGTTGATATGACAAGCCAATTCTCTGTGGCTGATTTTATTGCTCGCGCTGATGAGGTAATTGCTGATATTGTATCACGTGGTAAATTACCGATTATCACAGGTGGGACGGGATTCTATGTCAAAGCATTACTTGGTGAACAACCACTTGATTTTGTAGTAAGTGACGAACAGGAGGTCAACGATTTAAAACAACGCGATTTATCTGAACTGATGCGGACATTACAAATTCTTGATAGCACCTTGGCAGAAAAAGTTGATCAGCATAATAAGCAACGTGTCATTCGAGCGATTCAAATCGCCCGCCATGGTGCACATAGCATAAAACAGATACGTCCTAAATATGAGTCACTAGTTGTTGGTATTGATTGGCCACGTGATATGTTATACGAGCGGATTAATTCACGAGCTCAGAAAATGATTGATGCGGGTTTGTTAGCAGAAGCGCAGCTTATTTTAGATGCCGGTGGTGAGGATTGTCAAGCGGGGAAAGCTATTGGTTATAAAGAATTTTTCCCATATTTAATTGGTCAATCAACGCTAAATGAGTCTATAGCAGACATGCAACAAGACTCAAGACGCTATGCTAAACGTCAACTAACCTATCTTAGACATCAAATTCCAGGATTGATTTGGATTAATGGGGAAGTAGCAAAGGCAGAATTGTCTATGCTTATTGAATCGTGGATATAAAAATGATGATTTAGTTGGCAGTGTATTGTTTAGCAGAATTGAACGTGTAAAAACGCTAATATTGCTGTTTAAAAAAATAATGACATCCATGTTTGATTATGATGGATGTCATTATTTTTTTATGACGAAACATTATATTTTTGATTCAGTATAATCGTCTGTATCAAATTGTTCGGTTTGATCTAACTGTAACATTTGTGCTTGGTTAATTTCTTTGAAAAGTGTACTAGCCATTGTTTGGACAATAGAACCGCCAGAAACACCTTGTTGTACGAAGTCATACTCATATTGGAATGCCTGAATGTAAAGTGCACTACTAACCGGCGCAGATTCGTCTTTGTAATCACGCTTCACACGGTTGAAGAAGCGATTCATTGCCTCACGAACGAAATAAATATGATCATTATCATTGTGTTTGGCATCAAGACGTTCACGTAACTTATCATCTAAATAAATGTCTGTAGCGTGAGTCAAATCGTTGTTGAGCGCAATGAGTTCATCACGTGTGTCAGTCCATTTTTTAATGTTTGCAGCAAATGTGCTATCAGTTGCTAATTTATTTTTTCGGAAGCGCTCACGTTGCGCACGTGTAATAACGCCATTTGCGATGTGCCAAGTTGTTTCGCGTGCATATCGACGTAAAGTACGTTTGAGTTGATGCTTGAATGACATAGTCTGCTTTGGACCATTATTGCGTGTGCGTTGTAGAACTTTAGCGTATATGCCAATTACGTTTGGGCTGTAAGTTTGCGTGATAGAATCACTGTGAATATACGCCAAAGCAAAATCTTGTGTATCTGCTAGTAGTTCAAGAAATTGTGGTGAAGCATTTTTTCTATCATCCATCATGAATAATTTATTTTTTTGTGACTGAAGTTGTGTTGACAGTGTTTCACGGATATTATGATCTGATACATGATCAAGAATTTTTAGTGAAGCGTAATCTATCATTTTATCACGGGTTTGGTTGAGATCAGTTACTGTATAGGATTCGATTTTTGCAGGTAATTGTAACGGTAAAACAATGGCGCTAACAAGCATACTGATTAAAATAACTAAAGTTGCAACAATAATGAGTGTTTCACGGTAGGGGAATGCATGACCTGCAATTTTATAAGGTAAAGAAAAAGCCATGGCTAACGTCACAGTGCCGTGCACACCGCTAATAGCAAAAATACGAGCATAAAATTTGTGCTGTTTATTATTACGATCACCAAAAAATAGTGTGAAACTATTTGATTTACGGCGATTCTGTTTATTATTATTGTCACGTAAGGCCCAAAAGTATCGTAAAATCAGCATGATGACATAAATCAAGACACTCAAAGCTGTGAGTTGTAATGTAGCAGACACACCAAGTTTTGTGATTGATAACCATACGCTTGGTAACGAAATACCTAAAATTAGGAAAACAATATCATTTAATACATCCGCAATGGTTTGCCAAATCGTCCGCGAGGTTAATTGCACAGTTGTCGAAGTTAAACGTAGGCGGCTTGATTCCCAATTATGAACCATACCAGTTGCCACGACTGCCAAAATACCAGAAGTTCCTATGTGTTCAGCGAGTAAATAAACAGCAAATGGGGTTAATAAACTAATAGGAATGATCGTCGTTTCAGGGTTTGACGCACGTTGTTGTAAATTAACGCGTAAGGTTACAATGAGAAAGCCTAGAACTGTACCAACAAGGACACCACCAATTGCCACAAAGAAAAAATGTTCTAATCCATGCACAACTGAAAAAGTGCCTTGTGATAAAACAGACAGTGCTAAATCTAACATCACTAGTCCAGTAGCATCATTAAAAAGTGACTCGAGTTCTAGGGCTTCACCAACACCTTCAGGCATATCAGTGCCTGCTGTTAATGATTTAACGGCTACAGCATCGGTGGGTGTGATAATAGCAGCCAATGTAATAGCTAAGGGCAGTGTCCAAGTGACTTCAATGTGATTGGTAATAATACCAACAATAAGCGTTGTCATCACGGCTAAAACGACTGATAATAGCCAAATACCTTCAAAACGTTGTTTGATTTTAGCAAATGATTGTTTTTGACCATCAATAAACATGATTGGCGCGATAATCATTAACATAAAAAATTCAGGTTCCAGTTCAAAGTTTTTAAAAATTGATGTAAATGACATGACAACACCAACAGCAATTAAAATAAAGGCTTCAGGTATTTTGGGGATGAATTCTTTAATAATATTGGTTGCAATAACACCAATCAATAGTAAAGCTAGTGTATATAAAGTAGTCATGTTGCTCCTTATGAATTTTGTAGCGGGCAAATTATGTCAAATTAAAGAGTCATGGCAAAACGCAAACGTCGTTTAACTCATTATAATGAATCGCGTAGTTGAATTGTAGACGGGATCCGGATGTTTTTGGGCAGAAGGCCATGTTCGTTTATAATCAAATTCAATTTTTCAGCAGCGGTACGCCCGATTTCTTGAGGATTTTGTGAAATAGAAGCAATTGCAGGGGAAATCATATCTGCAAATCGATCATCGTCATAGCCAATCAATCCGATATCTTCGGGTACACGTATCTGTTGTGTTTTTAAAAAACGGACAACAGACCATAGCACTTGCCCATTCAGTGCAAAAAGAGCTGTTCGCTGATAAGTGGCTAAGGTAGTTTTTAGAATTGATTGCCAATTGGAATCATCGATTTCAATCAAGTGAACTGTTATCTGACTCCCAGTCAGACCCGCTTTTAAACCATTGTAGCGATTCATACGACTTGATACACCAGTAATACGATTGGCTAATACGATAACTGTATCGTAATGTTTTGTTTTAAATATTTTAGCGAGGTCAACTGATTTTTGAAAATTATCAGACACGACAGCAGGCCAAGTAAACGGTTCGGTGTAACGATCGACTTGCACCACTGGTGTTTTTTTATTGATTAAAAACTGATAGTGATCGGGTTGATGAACTAGTGGCTGCAAAATTATACCATCTACTTGTTCGGTCATCATTTTTTCTAAATTACTTAATTCGCGATCAATATTATTGTCAGCGTCCATAATTAAAACTTGATAATGTGTTTTTTGAAAATAGTCACCAATACCTTTTAGCAAACGAGAGGTGTACATATTAGAAATATCGGCTACAGAGACGCCAATTAAAAAAGAATTGCGTGCTTTTAAGGCTTGTGCTTGTCTATTGGGGCGATAATCAAGTTCGGCAATTGTTTCTTCAATACGAACTTTTGTTGTTTTTGACATATTATCGAATTTATCATTTAAATAACGAGAAATTGTTGTTTTTGAAACGCCAGCTTTTGCAGCAATATCGTTAATTGTGATTTTTTTATCCATGAAGACATTATACGCTAAATTAAAAATAAGGGCTTGACAAAAATTTGGAAGCGTTTACAATAGATCTTGTAAACCGGTTTCCGAAAACGATAAACTAAAAAAGGACAAATGATGGCAAAAGAAAAAATGAGTATCAATCCTGAGAAATTTGCACTACAGTTCATTGCATCTGTCAATTTTGACTTTGATGAAAAAGAACTTGAGAGTATGGCTAAAAAAGAGTTAGCAGCTTATCTTTCTGCTTATTTTCTTGTTGAAAAATTCAATAAAATTGAAAGTCAGAATTTTGATAAATCACAACCACTTGATTTATCAGATTTAGGTTTTGACGCGTTATTGAAACATGTTGCAGATTTAAACAAATATTAAGGAGTATCTTATGAAAAAATCACAAATTGTTTTGAATCATTTAGTGTTCGCATCAGATCGTGAAAATGGCGGGCAACAGTTAGATATGTTAAAAAAAGTCGTTGGTTTTGGAATTCAATCTGCTGAGTTACGACGTGAATATTTTGATGATATCATTGCAGAAACACCGGCTATCGCAGCTTATGCTCAATCAGAAAATCTGCGTCTTTTCTATTCGGTACCCGATGACTTGTTTGTTAATCATCGCGTTAATCCAAAGCTGAGTCAGTATTATCATGAAGCGATTCAGTTAGGTGTTAGTGTTATCAAGTTTAATACGGGAGATTTTGAAACCTTATTGCCAGAAGACATTGCGGCAATAGATAAACTATTAAAACTTGGCATTCAAACAAATATTGAAAACGACCAAACACAGACATCTGGTAAAATGCACGCTATTGAAAAGTTCATGACAGCAGCGCATGCAGCAGATCTTGCAATTGGCTATGTTTATGACATGGGAAATTGGCGTTATGTGGGGGAAAATGAGCTGACAGCAGCAAAGCAGTTAGCACCATATGTCAAATATATTCATGTGAAAGATGATAAAGGTCTGGGGGATAAGGTAGTCACTGTCCCATTAAACGAAGGCGAAATTGCATGGCCAGAAATCTTGCATATATTGCCGCAAAATGTGCCAGTAGCTATTGAGTATCCAACTGCAAATGAACAGACCATTCTTGATGGTATCCAAGCACTTAAAGTGTTTAGTTGAGGTATATGATGACCAATATTATTATTAGTATTTTACTGTTATTGACGTTTGTCGGTTTCATCTACTACATTGTTAAAGGCGGCAATTTAGTGATTGGTTTCTTCATTATGGCGCTACTATGGTCAATCATCGGTCTAGTTCCTTTTAATGTCGTGATTCAAGATGTCATAGCAAAACCAGCACTTAATTATGGGCCGACAATTATATACATCGTGTTTGGCTCGTGGTTTGGTCGCGTATTAGTGGATTCTGGTATTGCCGGATCCATTTCTGCTCAAACTGAAAAAGTTGGTCGGAAGGCGCCGATTCTCGCGGCAATATTAGTTGTATTAGTCACAGCCCTTATTTTTTCTTCAGCTTATGGTGTCGGATCAGTTATTGCAATTGGGGTTATTTTGATTCCAATTCTGTTGTCCATTGGTGTCCCTAAAAAGGTGGCTATTCCAGCATTTACGATGGCTATTGGTGCGCCAATGTATATTAATGTGGTCTTGTTTAATCAAATTAAAGCTTTTTTTCCATCAGTTAGTTTCTCTGGTAAATATTTAATTTTTGGTCTAGCAGCCATGAGTGTTCAATTGATTGGTGTGATTATTTTTATTTTAGTGAATAGTAAAAGTATTAAAAACGGTAAAATTGAAACGATTGCTACCAATAGTCAGGTTGAATTTAAAAAGACACATCCAATCACTTTTATTGTACCCATCATACCAGTTGCCCTAAATATGTTTTTTCATTGGGATGCCATTCCAGCATTGTTGTTAGCAACAATTATTGCTTTACTTTTAACTGGCCAAATGAAATCTTATACTGGCTTGGTTGCATTTATCAATAAAACAGTTTCACAAGCAATTAATGACATTTCTGGTTTAATTATATTTTTGATGGCACTGGTTATGTTTGCCGGTGCTGCTACGGTTAATGTTCCTCATTTTAAAGGCATTATTGAAGTGATCTTGCCGCATAGTCCCTTAGTTTTGGCCATAGCAGTAGGCATTTTGGCACCATTAGCCTTATTCCGTGGGCCGCTTCATGTTTGGGGTGCTGGTGCGGCAACAGCAGCAGTCTTAGCGGCAACTGGGACATTTCCACCAATTTTCTTGTTACCATTACTGTACACAGCAAGTATTATGGCAGTTTCAATCGACTTAACACAATCATGGAACACATGGGCATTAACGTATTCTAAACTTGAAACAAAAGAGTATTTAAAAATGGGTATTCCAGTGATGTGGCTAGTGTCGATTGTTAATGAATTATTAGTGTTTGCTTTTTTTGGACATTAAGACGATTAATTTAAGGAGAATAAAATGAGTGAAATTTTAACATTAGGTGAACCAATTGTTACTTTTACATCAACTGATTTAAATGCGGGATTAGTGGATAGCATTAATTATTATAAGTTTTTGGGTGGTGCTGAACTTAATGTTATGATTGGTGCTAGTCGTTTAGGACATAGTACTGAATACATTTCGCAAGTGGGTGCCGACCCATTAGGACAGTTTGCAATCAAAGAGATATCAAAATACCATGTTGGTAATCATTATATTTCAACTGATGACGATAACTGGACTGCTTTTCAGTTAAAAGAGTTAGTTGATCAAGGAGATCCAGCCACCTTTAATTTCCGACGTCGGTCGGCAGCGGCACATTTTGATAAATCAAATATTGATCATATTGACTTTACTGGGGTTAAAATAGCACATTTATCAGGTATTTTTCCAGCTATTTCAATGCAGGCACGAGAAGCATTTCGTTACTTCGCTGAACAACTGATTGCACATGAAATTCAAACGACATTTGACCCTAATTTACGTCCAGCCCTGTGGGAATCACAGGCGGTGATGATTGAAACAATTAATGATTTAGCTAAATATGGTGAAATTGTTTTACCTGGTATTAATGAAGGTGAAATTTTGATGGGATCACGCGATCCCGAAAAAATTGCCGACTTTTACTTGGCTAATAGCGACAGAACGCAGACCGTAGTGGTAAAACTTGGGCCAGAAGGTGCGTATGTCAAAAATAAGTCCGGTGATAGTTACATAGTTAAAGGATTTAATGTTAAGAAGGTAGTCGACACGGTTGGTGCCGGGGATGGCTTTGCACTAGGGTTGATTACGGCGCTAATTGAGGGGTTACCAATGGCTAAAGCAGTTGAACGTGGAAATGCGGTTGGCGCTTTACAGGTGCAAACAACTGGTGACAATGATGGCTATCCAACACGCGATCAATTAACACAATATTTAGTATCAGAACAGAAAGAGGATTAAACATGACAAAGCAAGTATATTTACCAGATGATGTACCATCGGTTGGTAAGAAAATTTTAACTGAGGCCGGTTTTGAGGTTGTCATCGGTTCTGGACGTGAACGTCAGACAATGAAACAAGAAGGCGCGCAAGCGTCTGCAGTTTTGATTGGTACACAGACATTTGATGGTGATATTATGGACAGCATGCCCAATTTAAAAGTGATCGCCCGTAATGGTGTTGGTTATGATGCGGTTGATGTTGATGCAGCAACAAAACGTGGTATTTACGTGGTGAATACACCCAAAGCTTTGTCTGGTTCAGTTGCTGAAACAGCTGTCTCTGAATTATTAGCGATTAGCAAAAACTTGTATCAAAATTCAGCAGCAATTCATGATGACAACTGGAACTACCGTAAGGCGCATCCTGGTCGTGATGTTGCAGGCAAAACAGTAGGTATTCTTGGTTTTGGTCGTATTGGCCAACAAGTAGCCAAAAAGTTAAGTGGATTTGATGTTAAAATAATTGCTTATGATCCATTTGCAAAATCAACAAATAACGTTGAAATTGTTGATCGTGAAACGATTTTTAAAACTGCTGACTATGTCATGGTTCATTTACCGGCAATACCTGAAACAAAACATTCAATTGGTTCAGCTGAATTTAAAATGATGAAAAACGACGCCTATTTGATAAACATGGCTCGTGGGGTGATTATTGTTGAGTCAGAGTTAGTGACTGCTTTAAAAAATGGTGACATTGCTGGTGCTGCTCTGGATGTTTTTGAAGAAGAACCATTGCCGGTAACCAATCCTTTAGTTGGTTTAGACAATGTTTTGTTAACACCACACATTGCGTCTAACACGATTGAGACAAAGGCGCAGATGGCAACTGATGCAACAAAAGATATTGTGCGTGTGTTGCAGGGAAAAATGCCAGAAGCTAATGTGAATCAGTTAAATTAATATTTGTTTTTTAAACGTTCTTGATGAGGGACGTTTTTATTTTAAACGTGTATAATGGAATTATTCTAACAATTCCAAGGAGAAATTATGGCTAAATTAACACGATTTTATAATTCATTTCAACCGAATCACTATGATATATATTTGGATATCGATCGATCGGCAAAAAAAATCAGTGGGAAAACAACGATTTCAGGGATAGCGCAAACTTCAAAAATTGCCCTACATCAAAAAGATTTGTCTGTTAGTACTGTACAAGTTGATGGTCAGCAAGTACCCTTTATGCTTGATAGTGAACGCGATGCACTTAATATAACATTACCAAACTCTGGGGAAATACAGATAACCATTGACTACACCGCACCGTTAACTGATACGATGATGGGTATTTATCCTTCTTACTACGAAATTGACGGCGAAAAAAAGCAAATTATTGGGACACAGTTTGAGACTAATTTTGCACGCCAAGCTTTTCCTTGTATTGATGAGCCAGAGGCTAAAGCAACATTTGATCTAGCCATTAAGTTTGATGAACAGGCAGACGAAACGATATTGGCTAATATGCCAGAACTACGCGTTGAAAATGATATCCATTATTTTGATACCACGGTCAAAATGTCAACTTATTTAGTTGCCTTTGCATTCGGTGAGTTACAAAAAAAGCAAACGCAAACGGACAGTGGGGTTAAGGTTGGTGTTTATGCGACAAAGGCACATGATCCTAAAACACTTGATTTTGCATTAGATATCGCTAAACGTTCAATTGAATTTTTTGAAGACTTTTATCAAACACCTTATCCATTATCACAATCAAATCAACTGGCATTACCTGACTTTTCAGCGGGCGCCATGGAAAACTGGGGCTTGGTCACTTACCGTGAAGCGTATTTGGTACTTGATCCAGACAATACGGCATTAGAAGCTAAACAGGTTGTGGCAACAGTGATTGCTCATGAACTCGCGCACCAATGGTTTGGTGATTTGGTGACGATGAAATGGTGGGACGATTTGTGGCTAAATGAAAGTTTTGCTAACATGATGGAATATGTTGCGATTGACGCGCTTGAACCTGATTGGCATATTTGGGAATTATTCCAGATATCTGATGTACCAGCAGCATTGCATCGTGATGCAACCGATGGCGTGCAAGCTGTGCATGTTCAAGTAAATCATCCAGCTGAAATTGATTCACTGTTTGATGCCGCAATTGTTTATGCAAAGGGTGCACGTATGCTTGTCATGGTACGTGCGTTAATTGGCGATGATGCTTTGCGTGAAGGGTTGAAGAATTATTTTGCTGCACATAAATATAATAACGCCACTGGTGCTGATTTGTGGCAAGCCTTGGGTGAGGCCTCCGGGCAAAATATTGCAGCTATCATGAATTCGTGGTTAGAACAACCAGGATATCCAGTCATTTCTGCCGAAGTGATTGATGGTCAGTTAACTTTAACACAGCAACAATTCTTTATCGGAGAAGGACAAGCTGCCAATCGTTTGTGGCAAATTCCTATTAACAGTAACTATGAAGTAGCGCCAAAAATAATGGCTGAACAAAAGGTTGTTCTAGGTGATTATGTGACGTTAAGACGAGATGCGGGCGAAGCATTTTATCTCAACATGAGAAATGAGTCACATTTTATTGTCAAATATGACGCCACTCTCCTACAAGATATTTTAACTAATGTTGACCAACTAGATGCGATTACACAACGTCAAATCATTCAAGATATGCATATACTTGCTCAGGGACGACAAATCGCATTTTCAGAAATTGTACCGTTACTCTTACGTTTTGCTAATAGTGAATCCAAGATTGTTAATGATGCGCTATATGCTGTTGCACAAGACTTACGTCAGTTTATGACACCTGATTCTGATGAAGAAAAAAACTTGAAACAGTTTTATGATAAATTGAGTCGTCAGCAATTTGAACGGTTAGGTTGGCATGCAAAAAATAATGAGTCACTTGATGATGAATTAACGCGTCCTTATATTGTTGCTGCGGCGTTATTTGCTGAAAATACAGAAGCAACTACACAAGCACATGAGTTATTCAAAACACATGAGGGCGACTTGCAGAATTTAAAAGCAGAAATACGGTTGTTTATTATCCGTAATGAAGTTAAAAATTACGGCAATCAGGCGTTATTTGATACGTTGTTCTTAAATTATCGCAAGTCCTCTGATGCAAGTTACAAAAAAGATTTGCGTGCGGCGATTACGAGTGTGACAGATCCACAACTTATGAGTCAATTAGTGACGGCATTTAAAAATTCAGAT
Source organism: Leuconostoc gasicomitatum LMG 18811 (assembly GCF_000196855.1). NCBI lineage: Bacteria > Bacillati > Bacillota > Bacilli > Lactobacillales > Lactobacillaceae > Leuconostoc > Leuconostoc gasicomitatum. The sequence continues at coordinate 1,411,575 of NC_014319.1, read as the reverse complement.
GTGATTAAACCACAAGATTTACGGGGATGGTTTGGGAGTGTTTTGCGTAATCCACATGGTCAACAAGCTGCTTGGGATTGGTTACGCCAAGATTGGGATTGGTTAGAATCTAAAGTTGGTGGTGATATGGAATTTACAACCTATATTACTGTGGTAGCTAGTATTTTAAAGACAGCTGAACGTTTAGAAGAGTTTAGGTTGTTTTTTGAACCAAAAATTGATCAACCTGGCTTAACCCGTGAAATTAAAATGGATATACGTGTGATTAGTGGTCGTGTGGCACTAATCGAATCTGAAAGGAATGCAGTGAACCAAGTAATAGTTGATAATATATAAGCACGAAGTAGGAACCATGATTTTGGTTCTTTTTTTATTGTAGAAAAAAATAAAAAATCAAGATAATGATAAAATCATGAAGTACTTAGCTGTTTTAGTTTGATTAAAAAAGAAACAGATGTCTGTATTTTAATAAAAATGTCAAACGTTTAATTGCTTCTTGCTATTTTTTATGGTTTAATATTTAACGGACAAAATAAAGGTTGCCAGTGAGCAATCATTTTGAAAGGGAATTATAATGACACAAAGTCAGACAAGTAACAAAGAAGACAATTTAATGTCAAGCAAGATGACTAGCGAACAAAAAGTGGTCCTTGGCTCTACAACACTAGGATTCACATTAGATCACATGGACGCAACATTTTTATCATTTGCCTTGGCACCAATGATTGCTGAATTGCACATTACTGGCGCGCAGGGTGGTATTATCGCTGCCATGTCTAACTGGGGTGCATTACTTGGTAGTGTTCTGTTTGGCATATTAGCTGATCGCATTGGTCGTGTGCGCGTCTTGTCATATACCGTGATGTTAGTGACATTTGCGACAGTTATTCTAGCATTTTTAGATAATGCACACACGATTTATGCCTCTCGTTTCTTATTAGGTATGGGTACTGGTGGTGAATACGGTGTCAGTATGGCATTGATTGCTGAAAGTTTTCGTGCTAATCGTGTCGGCAGAATGAGCTCAATTACAGCAATTGGGGGTCAAGTTGGGGCTATTTTGGCAGCAATTTTAGCAACGCTCATTATGCCAGCCTTTGGTTGGCGTGGTTTATTCATGATTGGGTTCCTACCACTAATCGTCGTTTATATTGTTCGTCGTCATTTAAAAGAAACGCCAGCGTTTGAACAACTTAAATCAGATTATAAATCAGGTCGAAAAAAATTCAGCTTTAAGTTTATCGCCAATACACCAAAACGTGCTTACACGTCACTTGTGTTGATTATTATGTTAACTATCCAAACGTCTGGGTATTATGGCTTGATGAATTGGTTACCAACAATCATGAGAAAGCAGTTGGGAATAACTGCAACTGTGACGGCAGGTTATGTGAATCTGGGTATGATCCCAATTATTTTGGGAATGGCTGTTGGAATGATGACATTTGGGAATATTTTAGATAGAATTGGACCACGACAGGCGTTTGCTATTTTCCTGGTTGGTTCTGCTATCATGATTTACACGTTTACGTTTGCTTATAATATGTGGACGCTAACCATATTGGGCGCTATCGTTGGTTTTTTCTCTAATGGCATGTACGGTGGTTTTGGTGCCGTTATTAGTCGTCTGTACCCAGCAGAAATCAGAGCAACGGCGGCTAACACGCTCATGGGATCGGGCCGTGCTTTAGGCGCTTTCTCGTCAGTTGTTATAGGTTGGATCATGGATAATTATGATGTCGCCGCAGTTATGTTGAGTTTGACAATTATGTACTTGATTAGTTTGGCATTCATGCTAACAATCCCAGACTTTAAAAAACTGGGGGCCAATAGTCAGTATCAAGAGACAAATTAATGAATCTTGTTGTCCGCAAATCAAAATGATTTGTGGATTTTTTGATGCCGTCTTAATGGGTGTATAATGAGAATAATTATTGAAAGGCATGTTAAAATGACAAATATACAACAATTCGGCAAAAAAATAGTGGATAAAGCAACTGAAATATCTGAATTATCAACAATTGGCTTTTATGATGAGACATGGGAAAAGGCAGATATTTTGAATCATTTAATACGTCAGGCTTTGCCTGAGTACCATAGTCATGCCATAGAAGATAACTGGCTAACCGATCATTTGGCCACATTAGAGTTAACAATATTAGATTTTTTGAGAAGCCAACAACCGTTGACGATACCTATTTTTTATACAATTGCTGCACAGTTATTAGGCTTTGACGACGAATTGCAGGCGACCAATTTTGATGGGCGACAGGTCTTTAAAAATACTGGGCTTGCCACAACTGACGTATCAGATATTTATCACGCGTGGTATGTCCTTTTAAACACACATACGAAAAATGGCTTAATGTTTGTTGACGAGTTAGCAAGCCATGGTTATTTTAAAGCCACCAATCAGCGTATCTTATTTAATGGTAAGTCCTTAGTGACTTACGATACGACAGATTTAATTCAAGAAACCGTCTGGGTAGAAACATCAGTCGATTCGGATAATGATGGTCAACTAGATCTTGTGCAAGTTGATATTCAACGACCAAGATCTCTTGAAAAATTACCGGTTTTATTTACAGCATCACCGTATTATCAGGGAATGATGGTGAAAGAAAACGATGCGAAAATTCATGACGTTAATCAACCGTTGACATATAAAACACCAACGCAAGTGTCTGACATGCCAACTTCTCATCATGACTTGAAAGACAGCCAGACAATTTTACCACGAGCAATTGCGGGTGTAACAACAACTGCAACAAAAACCTTTACAGATCTTGCAGGTCGCGCTTGGGACTTAAACAATTATTTTCTATCACGCGGTTTTGCGGTAGCCTACGCTGCTGGTATTGGTACGAGGCATTCTGACGGCATGCAAGACACTGGTTCACCAGAACAGGTTGAGTCGATGAAGAACGTCGTTGAGTGGCTAGCGGGCAATCGTGTAGCTTTCACGGACAGGACAAGCCAGATTGCAATTAGTGCCGACTGGGCCAATCATAAAATTGCCATGACTGGTCGTTCTTATTTAGGCACGTTAGCTACCGCAGTAGCCACAACGGGTGTTGAGGGCTTGAAAACGATTATTTCTGAGGCGGCAATTTCTGATTGGTATCAATATTATCGAGATAATGGTTTAGTGATTGCACCTGGTGGTTTTCCAGGTGAAGACATGGATGTGTTAGCTGAATTAGTTTATAGTCGCATGCAGGATTCTGCTGATTGGTCACGCACACAAGAATCTTGGCATGCCTATCAGAATAACACGAAACAGTTTCAAGATCGTCAAAATGGCAATTATGATGGTTATTGGGATGCACGAAATTATCTGAATCAGGCCAAAAACATTAAGGTAGATATCATTTCTGTTCATGGCTTAAACGATTGGAATGTGAAGCCACGTCAAATTTATCGTTTGTGGCAAACACTGCAGGGACAAGGTCATCAACATAAATTAATTTTGCATCAAGGACAACATATTAACATTAACAATAATCGGTCGCTTGATTTTGCTGATCAAATCAACTTGTGGTTTTCTGATAAGTTATTAGATCTTGATATTAACGCCACAGCAATTTTACCAACAGTGACTTGGCAAGATAACACACAAGCGCAAACTTGGCATAAATTAAATGGTTGGGGCATATCAGCAAATGAGAAGACATATTATTTAGCAGCAAATCAACTAACCATAGCGCCTGCAGGTGGTGAAGGGAGCTTTACGGATTATTTGCCTGAGGTATTATTTAAAAAATATACAACGAATTTCAATCATTGGCGTGATCAAACTTTGCAAAAAGTACCAGAATTAGCACACACACAACAACATTTTAGAAGTGATCTTATCGCAAAAACGCAAGTCATTAATGGTGAAAGTATTCTACATTTGCGCGTTAAATCATCGCAAAATATTGGGATGGTCAGTGCGATGTTAATTGATTATGGTGAGGACGATTATATAAAGCCTCACCCGACTAATCAAAATGTCATGGTTGATCGTGGCGTTAATTTTGCCAAAGTCGCGTTACAAGAATTTGAGTTACAAAATGCGAATCACAAAATGATTACTATTGGGCATATTAATTTGCAAAATCGCACAAGTTCTTGGCAAAACGATGCATTAGTCGCCAATGAATATGTCTCAATAACCCTTAAATTGCAACCAACATTGTACACATTGCGTGCGGGACATCGATTAGGATTAATTATTTATGCCACCGATTTTGAAATGACGATACGAGGTAATCAGGATATTACTTACACAATTGATTATGAAAATAGTCAGTTAACGTTACCCCAATAAAAAATTGTCCGGCATTCACTCGACCTCCTAGTGAATGCTGGGCAATTTCAGTTAACCTGTTATTTTTTAACTCTCGGGATTTGGCGTCGTGAGTGAATTATTGTGAATATAGCTACGAAATGTTTTAAAAGTATCCGCAAATAATTCGTCAGGTTCAATATTTAACATCTCTTTTGGAAAATAGAATCGTTTATCAAATGACACTTTTCCTTTAATGGCAGCAACAAGTGGCGATAACTCTGATAACTCTCTATGTGAGCCATCATCTAATACAAAGTCGATTTGCGTTCGTGGTTTGGCGACGTTGGGCTTGTAATCATCATAAGGTAGATCAAAGGCATCATTACGTGCTGTGTAGTAATTAGCATTATAGCCGGCAATGCCAACTAGCTGGTCTAGATCTTCTAGCAGCGGGGCTGTTTCATCATTAATAATAATAGATTTTAATGGCCGTCGATCTAGGAAACGTTGTGATAAGTCAGATAAAATTGGATCTGGGTGATGGCGCCACATAGCAATATAAGTCATAAAAACATGGTCATCAATTTGTAAATAGTCTTCAATATTTAGAGGCGTATCATTAAATAATGGTGTCAGTAGTGGGCCAACAAAGTCTTTTTCATGTGTTCCACTGGCACGATATAATTCACGTGCGCGCTGCAATAAATGCTCAAGCAGCACTTCCATGCCACGTGATACGGGATGAAAGTATACTTGCAGGTACATTTGATAACGGCTAACAACATAATCCTCAACAGCGTGCATACCCGCAATGTCAAAAGCAATGCCATTTTTAGTCGGTTTCATTGTTCTTAAAATACGATCGATATCAAACTCACCATATTTCGTACCAGTAAAATACGCATCACGCAATAAATAGTCCATACGATCGACATCTAGTTGGCTAGAAATTAATTGCACAACTTGTGGATTATCATAGGTTTTAGCAATGACACTGGCAACTTTATTGGGAAAGTCTGGCGCAACACTGGCCAATACTGTATGTATTTCTGTATCGCCTGTGATGATTTCGCGTGTAATTGCCTCATGATCTGTACCAAATAGGTGTTCAAAAGTGTGTGAAAATGCACCATGACCGATGTCATGCAGTAAAGCTGCTGCTAAGGTTACTAACCGTTCGTCTTTTTGCCATAAGCCATCATCAGGTGTTTGAGACAGATAGTATTGTTCAAAGTGTTCCGTGATACGTCTAGCAATCTCGTAGGCACCAACAGAATGACCAAATCGTGAATGCTCAGCACCATGAAAAACAGCACTTGTGATACCTAGCTGTTGAATACGTCGTAAGCGTTGAAATTCACTTGTGTTGATTAAATCAAGAATGACTCGATCTTGAATATGAATAAAGTTGTGAATAGGATCACGGAGTACTTTTTCGTTCAATAATTTATCTTTTAACATATTCTGCCCTTTTTGTCTTTCTTATATTATAATTGATTTCTAAAGAAAATAATAACAAAAGTTGTATTAATGCGTCAGAAGAGTGAAATAGTGTATTTACTTGGCACATTAACAATGAATTTTACTTTAAAACAGTTGAAATGAGAAATAGAATGGCAAATGATAACGTCAATATTTATTTAAAAACAACAATCAATCAAGCGGGCGAGTCTGAAGTTTTTGAATTTGACACAACAGGGGAAGTATTAATAAAAAATGGGGAATTTTTTTTGCGTTATGTGGAAGTCATTGCCGGTCAAAATCAAACAAAAGTGTTATTTAAAATAGCAGGTGAGCGTGCGCGATTAAATCGGAGTGGTGATGTGTTGACAAAGCTTTCTTTCTCAAAGGGACAACGATTACCGGCGCACTATCAGACACCAGCAGGACAGATGCAGTTAGAAACATATACAACAGCCTTATCAAGTCAACTGGATGTGATACAGCTATCAGGTTTGGCAAATATTAGCTATGATCTTTACGCAAACGATGCAATTATAGGGCAATACGATATTTTGTTGCAATTTACGCAAAAATCTAGTAAACTTAATTAGTTAGAAACTCGAAAGGACGTGCACTATGGCACTCACACAATTAAGCAGTCACCCAAAAGAAGAATTAGCGTTGGTTGAAATTGCTTCTGAAATTTTGGCGGAACATAAAAACGTTATGCCGTTTAGTTCACTAGTACAAGAAATTCAGGATTTTTTGGCAGTTGATGCCGAGACGTTCCAGTCACGTCTCTCACAATTTTATACAGATTTAAATACTGATGGTTCATTTATTTCCCTTGGAAACAATGAATGGGGCTTACGAGCTTGGTATCCCGTTGATGCTATTGATGAATCAATTCATGAAATTGATGATGATGATGATACACCAAAGCGTAAAAAAGTTACAAAGAAAGTCAACGTTTTTGCGGATGCATCTACAGATGATGACGTCATTGATTACAATGATGATGATCCAGAAGATGAAGATTTCGGTGAAGTTAGTAACGATGAAAATGGTGCTGATGATTCTGAAGTTGCAGATGATGACGAAGATGACGATGACGAAGATGTTGCTGTTGGCGATGATGAATCGATTGATGAAAATTTGACAGAACTTACCGGCACAAATGATTTAGATGATTTGAGCGACGGTGATATCGAAAAATGATTGTATTGAAAATTCGCGGAAGCGTTTTTTTTTTGCAATTAAACACTGGTACATCAGCGTTTGTTTTAAAAATTACAAATATAATTAATAAACTTTCTAAAAAAGGTTGCTTTTTTAGAAGAATGTCTGTAATATATATAAATGTGCTACGGCATTGTTTGCTCCTTTAACTCAGTTGGTTAGAGTAGGGGATTTTTAATCCCAAGGTCCTCGGTTCGAGTCCGAGAGGGAGCACTGATTTAACAATCAGGAGACCTTGGGATATTCCATTAAAAGCAAGTAACTTCGGTTACTTGCTTTTTTTTGTTCTCAAAAATTTGCACAAAGAGATAAAACATAGTATTATTAGATACAGGCGTTGAGACGGACATTTTGTGAGATTACCCTTGAATAAGAGACATCATGTATGGTGAGAATGATGGAGGGAACTAGCAAAGACTACCGTTGAGGTTTGGTATGAATAAGCTAAAAGCTGAAATTACCATCGGAGTAATTGGTCGTTAACCTAATTGTTTTAAGGAGTGCGTATATTTACGTCTAAAATTGGGTTGGTACCGCGCAAAAGCGCCCCTAGATTAAGTTCTAGGGGCGCTTTTTTTTACGCCGATAGCTTTAAATTATAGGAGAAACATGTTGGAGGAGTACTGCTAATGGCAGAAAAACAAAACAGAGAATTAAATAGAGACTTATCGTCCCACCAAATGCAAATGATAGCCCTTGGTGGGACAATCGGTGTTGGTCTATTTATGGGATCAGCTTCAACAATTCAGTGGACAGGGGTTTCCGTTATATTGGCGTATGCACTTGCAGGATTTGTGCTTTATCTGGTCATGCGTGCGTTAGGTGAGATGCTGTATGTTGATCCATCTGTCGGATCCTTTGCAAACTATGCAACAAAATACATTCATCCACTAGCAGGCTATTTAACAGTCTGGGCAAACGTATTTCAGTGGCTCACAGTTGGCATATCAGAGACGATTGCAGTTGGCTTGTACTTGGACTTCTGGTTTCCTGGAATTCCGAGTTGGGTAACAGGAGTGGTTGTATTGGTAACGCTAACGTTAGCAAATCTAACCACTGTCAAAGCTTATGGGAATATGGAATCATGGTTTTCCATGATTAAAGTTGTGACGATTATTCTGATGATTGTTCTTGGCCTAATGGTTATTTTGTTTGGTTTTGGTAATCATTGGCAACCTATTGGTTTTTCTAATCTTTGGCAGCATGGGCCTTTTTTTGCAGGTGGGTTTAAAGGATTTATGTTTGCCTTATCAATTGTTATGACATCATATCAAGGTATCGAAGTGATTGGTATTACTGCCGGTGAAACCGAGAATCCAAAGCATGCAATTGTGGCGTCAATTAGATCAATTGTTGCCCGAATTTTAATTTTTTATATTGGGGCAATTTTCGTTATTATTACAATATATCCATGGAATCAATTGGATCAAGTCGGTTCGCCGTTTGTGGAAACTTTTTCACGTGTTGGTATTACAGCAGCAGCTGGAATCATTAATTTTGTGATGTTGACCGCAGCAATGTCAGCGCTGAATTCTGGTATTTTCAGTTCGAGTCGTATGTTGTATACCTTGGCACTGAATAAAGAATTACCACCAAAATTTTTAGGATTATCAAAACATCATGTCCCCACATTACCAATTTTAGCCATTTCAGGTGGTATTTTTCTGGGAATCATACTAAATGCAGTATTACCTTTTTTCTGGCGTGGTAGCTCAAATATTTTCGTGTTAGTGTATTCTGCTAGTACATTGCCTGGTATGGTACCATGGTTCATTATTTTGTGGAGTCAAATAAAGTTTAGACGTGAAAATGAGCAACATCTAGTTGAGCATCCGTTCAAAATGCCTTTAGCGCCTTACACAAATTACTTTGCCATGATAATGCTGCTGATTACGCTTGTATACATGGTAATCAATCCGGATACACGAGTACCACTATTTATTGGTTTGGGATTTCTGATTATCATGTCGATTATCTTTTTGTTGACACGTAAAAGGCATGCTAAAAATAAGTAGCAAATTAACAGCATGTTATTGATATAAATGATAAAATAGGTAAATATTAAACACGGAGGAAATATGTTTGGCATTATGAATAAAGACGGTACACTTTATTTTTGATTATCATAACAATGGTAATCAAAAATTAGAATGATAACTGTTTAATTAGATGATGACAAGCATTTCTAAAATTATGAAAATAGCAATAGATGCAATGGGTGGTGATTTTGCGCCACTAGAAATTGTTAAAGGTATTGAACAAGCACGCGATCGCTATAAAGATATTGCATTTCAGCTGTATGGTACAGAAAATAAGGTTAAGCCCTTAGTCCAAAATTGGGAACGCATTGAATTGATTCCAACGACTGAGGTCATAGAGATGGGTGACGAGCCTGTGAAGGCGATGCGCCGTAAGAAGGATTCATCGATGGTACAGGCTGCTATGGCTGTTAAAGAAGGCCGTGCAGACGCATTATTTAGTGCTGGCAATACAGGTGCGCTATTATCAAGTGCAATTTTCTTGATTGGTCGCATCAAAGGTGTTGATCGTCCTGCACTAGCATCAGCATTGCCAAGTTTTGATGGGCCTCATGATCAATTTGTGTTTATGGATTTAGGCGCAAATGCAGAAAATAAACCATCACATTTATATCAATATGGCATTTTGGGCAGCTTTTACGCAACACATGTCTTAGGTATCAAAAATCCGCGTGTTCGACTGCTCAATAATGGGGCAGAAGAAGATAAAGGTGATGAAATTCATAAAACAGCACATATGTTAATGAAAAATGCACCATCATTTAATTTCATTGGTAATATCGAAGCACGTGAATTACTTGAAGGTACCGCTGATGTTGTGGTTGCTGATGGCTTTTCAGGTAATGCCGCTTTGAAAGCAACAGAAGGTACAGCATTAATGATGTTGAAACAAATTAAAAATGCTATTATATCCTCTGGTATTAAAGGTAAAATCGGCGGTGCGTTGCTTAAACCAGCCTTTCGAGAGGTTCAAAAAAAGTTGGATTACAATGAAGCTGGTGGTGCTGTGATTTTGGGCGTCAAAGCACCAGTGGTTAAGACACATGGTTCAGCAAAAGCGAACGCTGTGGCTAATACTATGGGACAAATCAAGACAATGATTGATAATCAATTAGTGCTAGATATACAGACGTATATCACAGCACACAAAGAGGAACTCCAATCTGGTAAAGAAGTGCTGCATGCACAACTCACTGATTAGTGGTATACTATTCACTTGAGATAATTGATTAAATAAATATTGGAGAACCAGTAATGGCTATGGAAAAAGAAGCAATCTATAATATGATGGCTGACGAGATTGCAGAACGTTTCAATATAAAACGTTCTGCCGTTACACCTGATTTAAATTTTTTGACTGACATTGATGCAGATTCTATTGATTTTGTTGAATTGATTTTGGAAGTTGAAGATATGTTTAATATCAGCATTTCAGACGAAGATTCAGAAAACTTAATCACATTGCAACAAACTGTTGATTATATTGTGGCACATCAAATTTAAAAGATAGGTACAACCTAATTGACACTTACTAAAAATAAGTTTATACTAATTTGAAAGTTCATTGAATAAAACTATTGTGTCAAAAAAGTATGTTGTTTAAACAAAGCACTGTCCGTCTGAATGATGAACATGTTGGCGTTGTGATTGAACGGTTATGCTAAATCATTAGCGCTATGTCATGTTTAGCATTTCTGTACAAATGAAATATTTGTGCGGAAGTGTTTTTTTAATCAATTGAAGCGCAACTACAAAAACTTGAAAAAATTTGAGGATTAGAATATGTCAGAAATTCAAAGAAATACGCCGTTAATTTCGCAGTTATTAGACACGTGGATCAAAGGTGAAACTAGTGAGGAATATACTCTTGCTAATTATGCTAATGCTGCCGCAATTATATTTCAAAACGTTTCTGCAGTGAATTGGGCGGGATTTTATTTGTATCATTCAGAAACGAATACGTTAGCTTTAGGGCCGTTTTTAGGCAAACCAGCCACTGCTCTGATTACACCTGAAAAAGGTGTTGTGGGCAAGGCATTTACTACGCAGGAAACAATTGTTGTACCAGATGTGCGTGCTTTTTCTGGACATATTGTATGTGATGTTGATTCAAATGCAGAAATTGTGATACCAATTACCACTGCAAACGGTCAAAAAATTGGTGTTTTGGATATTGATTCAACAGAACTCAGTCGATTTGGTAAACAAGAACAGACTGACTTAGAACATTTTGTTCAAACATTGTTACAGTACGTCAACGCTATTTAGCTAGGTGATGAATCACGTTGAACAAATCAAGCAAAATGATCAGGAAACATCTGATAAGACGCATTGCCTGTATGTGATGACACAATATGAACTGCAAGTACTTGTCATGCAAATTTCAAAAAAATATTTTGGGTTGCCATTCAAGCATATTGCAAGATTTAATACACGGTTAAAAACGACCGGGGGTCGCTATTTATTGGTCAGTCATGATTTGGAATTTAATTTAAAAATGGCTAATTTACCAGAATTTGAAGGTATCGTTAAACATGAATTAGTTCATTATCATTTGCACATACAACAACGAGGATATCAACATAAAGATTTAGATTTCAAAAAATTACTTGCACAAGTGGGTGGGTCACGCTTTGCGCCATCTTTAAAACAGGAACAAATAAGACAATGTTTTTGGCTATATTGCTGTGAAAATGGACATAATATGACACGAAAACGACGTTTTCAAGAAAAAAATTATTGCTGTGGTCAGTGTGGTGGAAAAATACGCTTTCTGGGCCAAACTAGCAATAAATGACCGTCTTCAGGTATAATGAGTGTAGACAAAATACGAAAGTGAGAATAACATGATTCAGTTGATTTTATCCGATCTTGATGAAACACTATTAAACGATGATGGATCCATCCATCAAAAAAATATTGATGCGATTCAAAAGTTTACGCAAAATGGTGGTTATTTTGTGCCAAATACTGGGCGGTCATATAAATCAGTTACTGGAACGTTGAACACGTTAGGTTTAAATCAGGCAAGACAATATGTTGTGTCATATAATGGTGGGGCAATTATTGCTATTGAACCTGATGGTAAAGAAGAAGTTGTTGCCCAGCACAATATGTCGCTTGATTTAGCAAAAAAAATTTTTGAGCTTGGGCAAATTCAAGATGACGTTGATACACATATTTACACATTAGATAAATTATTTATTTATAACATCTCACCTGCTGATAAGCAATATATGAGCGAACGACAAGTACCATATACTGAAATAACGAGTGATGATTTAACTTTTTTAGCTAATGAAAAACCAATTATGAAAGTTATTTTTGAACATAGTGAGCCAGCCGTACGGCAAAAAATTGCTGATAACGTAACAAATGAGTTAGCGCTATCAGTTTTGCTGACATTTAGTTCAAACCGTTATGTTGAATTTAATCCTAAAGGGGTCGATAAGGGTGTAACTGGATTAGAATTGGCAGATATACTACATATTGACCATGCTAATACAGCTGCTTTAGGGGATAATTTAAATGATGCTGCACAAATTAAAGCAGCAGGTGTCGGCGTTGCTGTTGCCAACGCCAAACAAGAAATTAAAGATATTGCTGATGTTATATTAACAACGACTAACAATGATGCGGCAGTTGCTGATTTTATTGAGAATTATGTGATTTAATATGAAAAATTGGTTTGCTCGTGTCATACTTGGCGTGATAACACTGATACTATTTCTAGGCATTTTTTTGCTGAGTGATAGTCAACATTGGCCTGCTCGTGTCACAATTGGTTTGACAATCATTTTATTTGTCATGGTTAATGTTGGATTTACCTGGCTTTTTTGGCAATCGCGTAAGCAATACTTAAATGAAGAAGAGGACAAGTAGATTTGCTTGATTTAACGCACGAACCGCAACCAAAATATTTTTTTCAAAGAATGATAAATTTTATTATTGTCACTTTGTTAATCATGATAGCGCCAGTACTATTAGGTATTGCAACATTACAAAATTCTGTTGCACGACAAGTATTTTTTGTCCTGCTAATGTTTTTAATATATGGTGTAATTGGTTATTACGCTTATCGCTTGTTAAAAAAAACCACGATAAAACCTATTTTCCATAAACCAAATATAAGATATTGGCAGCATATTTGGTTTATTATGGGTGCTTTTCTTGTCATGATAGTTTTAGAAACAACTATTAATCTTTTACGAATAAAATTAACCGGTGTTTCGACAACGGCAAACCAAACAGCTATTGAAAAATTAACTTCAAATTTGAATGTGACGATGGTTGGTGTGGTTATATATGGGGTTTTTTTGGCACCTATTGTTGAAGAAATCATTTTCCGAGGGCTAGTCATTAATTATTTTTTTCGCCGATCATGGTGGTGGGCCAGCATTATTTTATCCGGCCTGTTATTTGCCTTTCCACATATGGGCCAGATACCGACCAACCTGGCTGATTTATTGAGTTATTTGATTTATACGAGTATGGGTATAGTGCTGGCGGTGGTATACAAAAAAACTGGTAACTTACAAGATAGTATCATGATTCATTTTATCAATAATGCTATTACAATGTTACCACTGCTCATTATGGCAATTAGTAAGGCTATGTAATATAAAAGATGTCCCTAACTAAAATATTTTAGTTAGGGACATCTTTTATATTGATTAATCAAAATTTTAATAATTCTTTAGATGTATGAGTATAGGAAACAAAGCCATCATGGCTCATGTAGCCTGAATCTTCAATTCGGACGCCAGCAACACCTGGAATATAAATACCTGGTTCAATTGAAAAAACCATGCCTTCTTGTAGTATAAGATCATTGCCAGCCATGATTGATGGAAATTCATGAACAGATGATCCAAGACCGTGACCTAGACGATGTACAAAATAGTCACCATAACCTGCTTTAATAATGATATCACGCGCAATTTTATCCAGTTCGCTAGCAGTCATGCCGATTTTTGCTTGTGATTGGGCGGCTAGCTGGGCTTCTAGTGTCACTGCATGAATTTCTTTAGCCTGGCTGCTGACATCTCCAAAGGCTACTGTACGAGTGGCGTCAGAAGCATAGCCTTCTGTCATTGTACCTAAATCAAACAGTGCCATATCTCCTTGTTGTAGGGGACGTGTTGAGGTGGCGCCATGAGGGTCGGCAGCATGATCACCAAATTGTAGTAATGTATCAAAACTCATGGCAGGGACGCCAGATTTTTTGAGATCATATTCTATTTTTGCTGCAACTGCTAATTCTGAGATGCCTTCAGTTAATGTGCGGAACCCAATGTCAAATGCACGATCTGCATCATGACCAGCAGCAACCATATGCTTAATTTCTGATGGGGTTTTAATCAGCCTTAGATGGTTAATTTGATCAGTAATATCACTATTGAACGAGGCTGATGGATAAGCCGATTGTAGCGCATGATAGCGTGAAATTGATAGGTTATCGGCTTCAAGTGCAAAAGACTGACCTGATGTTGCATCTTTGATATGAGTTACAAGTTTCTCCCAAGGATTTTCGTGATCTTCATAACCAAATGCTTGAAAACGCCAACCACTCTCTTTCATGCTGTTGACTTCCAAGGCCGGACCGAATAAAAAAGGTGGCTTTCCTGAAAAGAGTACGAGTGCCAGTACACGTTCAATAGGATCTGACTCAAATCCGGATAAATAGGCAATGCTATGAAAATCAGTTATTATAGCGCCAGTAAGTGCTTTTCCTTCAAGCCAAGTTGTTAATGTTACTATTTTTTCCTCATTCATAAGATAGATCCTTTTTTAAATTATTTATTAAGTATATTTTAACACTTACAATAAAAATTATCTTTTCTTGTAACAAACAGAAACCAATGATGAAAACTTGTAAAAATGGCATTGTAAGCGTTTGCAATTTGCTTTTTTTTTGATATAATAGGAAGGGGTCAATTATGAGGATTTTTAATTGAATAAAAAATAACAAAGAAGGTCAATTATGCAGAAAAAAAATTCAGCAACAATTTATGATGTCGCCCACCGTGTCGGCGTATCTTTAGCAACAGTTTCTCGAGTTGTTAATGGTAATAGTAATGTACGAGACTCAACAAAGCGTAAGGTTTTAGATGCAATTGAGGAACTTGGTTATCATCCCAATGCTGTTGCACGTGGGCTGGCATCGAAAAAAACAACGACAATTGGTGTTGTTATGCCAGACATAACCGATGTTTATTATTCGGAATTAGCGCGTGGCATTGATGACGTGGCAAATATGTATCATTATGATGTGCTGTTAACAAATACTGATGAAGATCCAGTACGTGAAACAATGGCTGTGAATAATTTGGCAAGTAAGCAAGTTGATGGTATTATTTTCATGGGAAACGAGCTGGATCATGAAGTTGTTAATACAATTTCTGGAGTCAATGCACCAGTTGTTTTGGCAGGCTCTGTTGACAGTGAAAAAAAATTACCAAGTGTCAACATTGACTATGTAGAAGCCATTAAAGAGGCCATGGAAGCGGTCATTAAAAATGGTCACGATCGTGTGGCCATCGTGACCGGACCAGTAGAACATGCAATTAACGGCATGCATCGTTTAGTCGGCTATAAAAAGGCACTTGAGGAAGCGCAAATAGAATTTGACGACTCTTTACTGTTTTCAACGCATCAAGATTATGCGGCAGGCCTTCAGGTTGCTGAAAAAATTCTGGCTACGGGTGCGACAGCAGCGCTTACATATGATGATGAGGTTGCAGTTGGTATCATGAACTATTTGCGTGATCATGGTAAAAAAGTTCCTGAAGACTTTGAAATTATCACATCAAACGACACTAAATTTACGATTATAACACGGCCACAAATCACTTCAATAGGACAACCTAAGTATGATATTGGTGCTGTTGCTATGAGAATGCTGACAAAGCTAATGAATAATGAAACGATTGAGCTCACACAGGTTAAACTACCGCATACTTTAGAACGACGTGGCACGACACTTAATTAAAATTATACGTTAGAGAAATATAACCGTAACAATTGACATTTAAGCGTAAAAAAAGTAAACTGGTAAAAGTGGTTTGCTTTTTATTTTGAGTAAATATACTAGGGAAGGCTTATTTTTCAAATGGGAAAAAGACGTTACATTACAGGCTTTGATGGGTTACGTGCGATTGCAGTTATTGGTGTGATACTCTTCCATCTGATGCCAACTAAAATTATTGGGGGCTGGCTGGGTGTGCCACTTTTTTTTGTGCTCTCAGGATATTTAATCACAGATCTTTTGATTCAAGAATATGACAAGACTCAGTTTATTGCACCTATAAAATTTTATATTCGACGACTAAAACGTCTCTATCCGGCTTTGGTTTGTATGTTACTGATCAGTACTACAATTATTTTGTTGTTTGATCAACAACTTATTTACAACTTGCGACATGTATTGATTACTAATCTTTGTTATGTGTATAATTTTTGGGCTATTAATAATGGGCAATCATATTTTCAGCAATTTGGTGGTGCTTCACCGTTTACACATTTGTGGTCATTATCAATCGAAGGACAATTTTATTTTGTTTGGCCGTTTGTTGTGTGGGGTGTGTTGAAGTTGCGCTTTAAAAAGACATATGTTTTTCTATCTTTGTTGCTTCTTTCAGGAATAAGTGCGATTTTAATGGCTGTTTTGTATCAACCAGATGCAATCAATCGCGTATATTATGGCACAGATACACGGTTATTTGCAGTTTTGCTAGGATCTGCGTTAGCATTTATTTGGCCATCAACTGCATTACGACCAGTAGTAAATAATAAAGCGCGAAATTTACTTAATAGTACAGGAACCATTTCATTAATAATTATGATTGGTGGGTTTTTGTGGCTAAATGGGCAAAAAAATGGGACTTATCAAGGTTTAATGTATCTGTTCACTATTGTGATTACTGTTTTAATCGCAGTTGTTGCGCATCCAGCTTCGTGGTTTTCAAAAATATTTGATAACAGATTCTTAAATTATCTTGGTAAACGCAGCTACAGTATCTACCTTTATCAATTACCAGTATTCGTTTTTTATGAAAAATTTGTGCCAAACTATAAAACATCTTTCTTAAACATGATGATTGAGATATTAATAGTTCTTGGTATTAGTGAGTTGAGCTATCGATATGTTGAGAAATTTTTCCGTTACACCAAGTCATTTAAAAATATCGCACATTGGTTTGTAGCATCACGTAATCGCTTTTTTGGTGGTGTCATTGTTATTTTGATATATATGTTGTTTCTAGGAAATGGGATAATTGATCATCGTGCGGGCATTGCGTTACCAGAAACAAAATTACAAAAAACATTGAAAAAGAATGAGATTGAAGTGGCTAAGCGCAATGCAATGGCTGAAAAAGAAGGGCAGACATCTACCTCTAAAAAACAAAAAAAGGCAACATTGACAACTGATCAAAAAAATATTGTGTCAACTTATGGTTTAAAATCAGAACAATATCTTGCTTTTAAAGATTTGCCATTTAAAGCAGTTGGGGATTCCGTTATGCTAGATGCGGCGCCTTATTTGCAAGAAGTAAACAATAATATGGTAGTTGATGCCGAAGTTGGTCGGCAATCTTATCAGACGCCTCAAATTATTGAGCAATTAGCTAAAAATGGGAAACTTGCGCCAAACATGTTGATTGGATTAGGAACAAATGGCGACATTAAACGGACAGATTTAGACCAAATAATGAAGATTTTTGGTAAAAAACGACAAGTTTATTGGATGAATAATTTTGTCCAGAGCCGTTCATGGCAAGATGAAAATAACAAAATGCTATTGGAAGCTGCAAAATATTATCCAAATCTACATGTGATTAACTGGTTCGAACTTGCTGAACAACACACTGACTGGTTCGCTGATGATGGCGTGCATCCAGGCGCAGTAGGCGATCGTAACTATGTGCGCTTACTAGTGGAGAAAGTTAGCCACGTAAATCATATTAAATAACATGTCTAGGTCTTTACAGTCTGATTATATTCGCTTAGAATGAGAGAGAATATAAGTATGGAGGAAGTGTGTAGATAGATACACACGTAAAAAATAAAAAATGACTAGTTTATATCAACATGGTACGTTAGCAATGCTTATGGGTAAACAGCTTCAGGGAACAATAACAGCTGGTGAACTTTTAAAACATGGTGACACGGGTATGGGTACACTGACTGGACTCAATGGCGAAGTAATTATTTTAGAAGGTCAAGTTTATCAGGCACAAAGTGATGGCCAAGTTAATCATATTACAGACTTAGACACGTTATTACCATTTGCATCAATTCATTTTTATAAGCCAACCCAAACTTTACCCTTTGATCAGGTTGATTTTGAAACACTGAGTGATAAATTAAAATCAGCACAATTACAAAATATTTTTTCATCAGTTAAATTTCATGCTGATTTTTCGCGGATGCACGTTCGCATTGCGCCACAACAAGTACCACCATTTCCAAACCTATTAGAAGTTGCCACAAATCAACCAGAATTTGAGGTGGCAGATATATCAGGTACTTTAATGGGTTATTATGCACCTGAAATATTTAATGGACCAACA
The DNA here is from genome assembly GCF_000196855.1 of Leuconostoc gasicomitatum LMG 18811. Taxonomy (NCBI): domain Bacteria; kingdom Bacillati; phylum Bacillota; class Bacilli; order Lactobacillales; family Lactobacillaceae; genus Leuconostoc; species Leuconostoc gasicomitatum. Next base: position 1,393,009 of record NC_014319.1, on the reverse strand, counting down.
GCAGCTGGCTGGCATTTACATTTTTTGTCCGATGATAAATCTTTTGCGGGACATGTTTTGGATTTTTCGGCAATCAATGTGAGTGGTACCTTACAAATATTTGACGAATTTGTGCAGCATTTTCCAATTGAAAATACGGGCTTTCGAGGCATGTCACTTGACATAGATGGTTTACATGCTGGGATTGAAGCCAGTGAAGGAGGAAAACAATAATGGTTCAAAAACCATTAGTGATTGGTATTACAGGTGGATCTGGTTCGGGCAAGACAACGGTTAGTCGTGAACTAGTGCGCCGTTTAACAGCGGATGGTTCTTCTGCAATTTTGTTGCAACAGGATTCATATTATATAAACCAATCTGAAAAACCAATGTCTGAACGTATATTAACCAACTATGATCACCCAGATGCTTTCGAGACAGATTTATTTGTTTCGGATTTACGTCGCTTATCACGGCATGAATCTATCAATAAACCAATATATGATTATGAGCAGTATACACGTTCTCAAGAAGTTGAAAGTGTTGGGCCGGCGGATGTTGTAATTGTTGATGGGGTCTTACTATTTAACGATGCGCGTGTGCGCGATTTACTTGATATGAAAATTTTTGTTGATACAGATGATGATATCCGGTTTTTACGTCGCTTAGAACGTGATATCGAAGAGCGAGGTCGCACTGTTCATGGTGTGATTGAACAATACTTGGCGACTGTTAAACCAATGTACCATCAATTCGTTGAACCAACGAAACGCTACGCAAATATTATTGTCCCAGAAGGGGGCGAAAATTTAGTAGCAATTGATATGTTAGCAAATCAAGCCAAGGCAATGATTAAGCATGCTAAATGATGGCTTATAGCCATGACATGACTAAAAAAAGATTGTCCACATTGGGCAATCTTTTTTAGTGTGAACGTGTTTCTTCAATAACATTGCGCATAGTATCAACAACATTCTGTGTGTTTTTAGATAATTGTGAACCGACAATTGTAAATAAAGTATCAATAATAGTAATTTGAGCAATAAGAGAACTCATAGATTCACTTCGAAAATTGATTTCTTCAGCAAGTGAGAGTAAAACTAGATCAGCTATTTTAGATAAAGGTGAATCAGCAAAAGAAGTGATTGCAATCACTTTAACGCCGTTTTCTTTTAGTTTTTGAGCAATAAGTAAGGTATCTTTATTACGACCTGAGTGAGAAATGACAACTGCAGCATCATCTGCATCTAATTTGACTGCTTGCATCAGTTGGATATCATAATCAGGATGTGCTATAACATCAAGTGGCGTACGTAAAAACTTGTGGTAAGCATTAAAAGCTACAATAGACGAGCCGCCTATGCCAAAAAAACCAACACGTTTAGCTTGAATCAAGTAATGGCTGGCATCATCTAGCAAGGCAGGTGTTAAATTATTAATGGTCGCATTTAGTGCATTAGTTGCGCCAGCAAAAACTTTTTGTCCAATCGCTGCAGTATCATCCTCATCAGTAATTTCACCAAAAAAGTCAGATGTCGTTGATACTGGTGTGCTTGCCAACGCAACAGAAAAATCACGAAAAGAATCGAAGCCAACTTTTTTTGCAAAACGAGAAATAGTTGCAGTAGACACACCGGATCCAAGAGAAAGCTCTTGAATAGTTGACTCTCCTGCAAGATTAGTTTCTCGAATGACATAATCAATTAATTTGTTTTCGGTTGTATTGAATTGTTTTTTTTGAGCACGAAGTTGCGCTATAATGTTGCGTGACATAGTTTAATATTTCCTAAATTAGTTTAGTTGAAAGGGGTAAAATACGATGTTTTTACAATATAGTAACCATTTGCAATGTCGTTTGAATACACTAAGTATACAAGATTAGAAAATTATTTACAATAATAGGTTGCAATATGTAAATAGTTTTCATATAATGAGTATGTACCAAAAATACAAAAAATAAGAGGTAAGTGAAACATGAAGTTTGCGATGATCGGCCTTGGTAAGATGGGCTTGAACTTAGTTAAGAACGCTGTTGATAATGGTCATGAAGTTGTAGCATTTGATTTGAATGCTGATTTCGTTAAGGAAGCAACCGACTATTCATCATCAGTTGAAAGTGCATCAGACATCGATGATATGTTGTCAAAGTTACCTTCACCAAAGGCTGTTTGGGTAATGGTACCAGCAGGTATCCCAACAAACTCAACAATCGATACTTTGATTGAAAAGATGGACAAGGGCGACATCATTATTGATGGTGGTAACTCTAACTATAAGGATAACTTGGAACAAAACAAACGCACAACTGCTGCTGGGATCAAGTTCTTTGATGCTGGAACATCTGGTGGTATGAGCGGTGCCCGTAATGGTGGTAATTTCATGATTGGTGGCGATGATGCCCAAGCTTGGAAGATTATTGAACCATTGTTTGAATCAATTGCTGAAGAAGATGGTTACTTGTATACAGGTCGTCTTGGTTCTGGACATTATTTGAAGATGGTTCATAACGGTATCGAATATGGTATGATGCAAGCAATCGCTGAAGGCTTTGAAGTTTTGGAAGCGTCACAATTTGATTATGATTATGAAGCAGTTTCAAAATTGTGGAACCACGGATCAGTTATCCGTTCATGGTTGATGGAATTAGCCGAAGAACAGTTTGCCAAGGATCCTAAGTTAGACGCCATTGCTGGTCGTATGCACTCATCTGGTGAAGGTCAATGGACTGTTCAAGAATCATTAGATCTTGGCGTGCCAGCACCTGTTATCTATTTGTCTCTTGCAATGCGTTACCGTTCATTACAAGATGATACCTTTACAGGTAAGGTTGTTTCAGCTTTGCGTAACGGCTTTGGCGGACACGCAATGGATTCTTCTAAATAATTAATGATATAAATGCTGTTCAATAGTTGAACAGAGGCTCCCGCTAAGGGAGCCTTTTCTGTTTTGAGTGAATATTGTTTAGCGGTTAGCAAAGAGTTAGGAAAAATTATGGAATATATGATTGGCGTCGATTTAGGTACAACAGCGACAAAAGCAGTTTTATTTGATGATCAGAATCAAGTTGTGACAACTGTTAGCAAAGCATATCCGTTATACCGTGACTTACCAGATATGGCTGAAGAAGATTTAGATGAAATCTTTGATGCGCTAATGGATGCCTTGCATGACATTGTGCGTGAAGCCCACTTTAAGAAGGAGGATGTGGTTGCTGCCGTCTCATTTTCATCGGCTATGCATTCATTGATAGCATTTGATGAGAATTGGCAACCATTAACTCGTGTTATTACATGGGCTGATACACGTGCTGTAAAGTACACAGAAAAATTAAAAGAATCGGGTATTGGTGACGAAATTTATAAAAAAACCGGGACACCAATTCACCCCATGGCACCTTTATCAAAAATACTATGGTTGCAAGCAGAACACCCTGATATTTATAATCGTGCCGCACATTACTTAGGGATCAAAGAATATTTGTTCCACCGCTTGTTTGGTACAAATAAAATGGATATTTCTTTGGCTTCAGGCACTGGCTTGTTTAATATTTTCAATCTTGATTGGGACGAACAAGCCTTAAAAGTTACTGGTGTGCATAAAAAACAATTACCAACACCAGTTGAGCCATATGAATATGAAACTGAAATGGCGACAGAGTATGCTGTGATTACGGGCCTACCAAGTAGTACACCATTTGTTTATGGTGCAGGTGATGGCCCCTTATCTAATTTAGGTGTTAATGCGGTTAAACCTGGTGTTGCAGCAATTACGATTGGAACGTCGGGTGCTATTCGCGTCGTTTCAGATCAACCGGTGATTGATCCAAAAGGTCGGACATTTACTTATGCTTTGGATAAGGACCATTGGGTAATTGGCGGTCCTGTTAACAATGGTGGGGATGTCTTTCGATGGGCGCGCGACAATATGTTTGATGCCGAAAAATCAACGGCTGCTTTGCTTGGAACGGATGCTTACGATTTAATGACACAGATTGCTTCGCGTGTTCCTGCGGGTTCTGAAGGTTTGATTTTTCATCCCTATTTAGGTGGCGAGCGTGCACCCATTTGGGATGCAAACGCTCGTGGCTCATTCTTTGGTTTAAATCACGCACATACACGAGCACACATGTTGCGAGCAGTTCTTGAAGGTATCACATTTAATATTTATATGGTTAGCTTAGCGTTAGAAGAAGTTGTTGGTGATCTCAAGTCAATTCAAGCAACTGGTGGATTCGCACGCTCACCATTGTGGCGTCAAATGTTTGCTGATATTTTTGAACAACCTGTTACTGTGCCAGAAGCGTTTGAGTCTGGGGCGTTAGCTGCAGTGATTATGGCACAAAAAGCTTTGGGAAAAATTGATGACTTATACGAAATTGAAAAGTATGTTGGTCATTCAAATACTTATCAACCAATGCCTGAAAATTTTGATGCCTATCGTGAATTAGCGCCTATTTTCATTCGTTTATCTCGACAGTTACAGACTGAATATGAGAATATTGCAAATTATCAAAGAAAACATGCTAAGTAAATAAATACGGAATAATAAATGAGTCAATTAATCTTTTCATTTTTGATTCATTATATCTCGACTTATAATAAATAATTGTTTAGGAGAAAACGCGTTGTTAAGGATACGCGTTATATAAATAACATGGAATTTGTCATGTTGATTGTATCAATTTTGATCTTATTGCTCTTAATAGCTAAGTTCAAATTAAATACATTCGTTTCATTAATTATTACAGCTTTTATTTTGGCTTTGCTACTTGGGATGAAACCTATGCAAATTCCAGATGCTGTATTAGGATCACAAGGTGTTGGAAATATTTTGGGACCTAATTCTGTTATCTTTATTTTTGGTGGCATGATTGGGCGACTAGTTGCCGATGCCGGTGGTTCATATCGTATTGCTAAAACTTTGATTGATTGGTTTGGTGTCAAGCGATTACAGTGGGCAGTATTAATTGCTTCGTTTATTATTGGTATTTCAATGATTTTCGGTGTGGGAATGGTATTATTAATTCCTATTGTGTTCGCTGTTGCGATTGAATCAGGGGTACCATTACTTTATTTGGGTGTTTCGATGACTGCCGCACTATCATCTGCACAAGGATTTCTGCCACCTCAGCCAGCACCGACAGCAGTTGCATCAGCATTGGGTGCTAATATTGGTATGATGCTGATTTTTGGATTAGTTGTCTCAGTTATCACAGCCATTGTTGCAGGACCACTATTTACAAAATTGGCACAAAAGTATGCGCCTGATGCATTTCAATTTAAAACTGAAATTGCCGCAGTGGGCCCTGTGAAAGAATATGATTTAAAGGCAACACCTAACTTTGGGCTATCTGTGTTAACGTCGGTATTTCCGTTAATATTTATGATTATTGCCACAATTTATAAATTGATTTATACAGGTGGTGTGACGCCTAAAAATCCTACTCTGATGGATCAAATTATTGAATTTGCTGCTAATCCGGCAGTTGCAATGACGATTGCTTTGATTTTTGCAATATTTACAATGGGTATTTGGCAACATAAGTCGATGACTGAAGTAGGCAAGTCACTGAATGCCGGTATGGCAGCAGTTGCTGGTATTTTGTTAATTGTTGGTGGTGGCGGTGCACTGCGTGGTGTATTGGTGACATCAGGCTTGTCAGATAAAATTGCATCGACATTCCAGTCTGGTGGCGCCATGAGCCCCATTGCTGTTGTACTATTTGCTTGGGGTGTTGCAGCAATTTTACGTATTTCAGTTGGATCAGCTACGGTAGCTGGTATGACAGCTGCAGGTATTGTGACAGGTATTTTAGCTGCTAATCCAGGTAATACACTATTACCAGTATTCGTGGCATTAGCTATTGGTGCAGGTTCACTCATTGCTTCACATGTGAATGATGCCGGCTTTTGGATTTTTAAAGAGTTTTTTGATTTATCAGTTAAACAGACTTTTCAAATTTGGACAGTGCTTGAAACGATCATTTCAGTGACTGGACTAATAATTATTTTAATAATGACGGCTATATTTGCATAAAGTGCTTAAAACAGAATTTCGATTCTGTTTTTTTATTGACAATAAGATTAGAAAATGTTAATATTATCAAGTAACTTTTGTAACCTTTGGAGGGAATAAATATATGTCGGAATCAAAAACAAAAACTGGGTGGTTTCATAAAGCGAGCCCATCGAGCTTTGCTATTAGTGATGCACACCTACGTAAAACACTAGGGGTTAAAGAAATGTTGGCACTGGGGATTGGTACAATTGTATCAACTGCCATCTTTACACTGCCTGGTATCGTGGCTGCGAATCATGCTGGACCAGCGGTTGCAATCTCGTTTGTTATTGCTGCCATTGTGTCTGGACTGGCCGCTTTTGCTTACTCTGAATTTGCGTCCGCTCTACCATTTGCTGGTTCAGCTTATACTTGGGCAAATGTTGTTTTTGGAGAAGTATTTGGCTGGATTGCTGGCTGGGCGCTTTTAGCGGAATATTTTATTGCCGTTGCCTTTGTCGCATCTGGTTGGTCAGCAAACTTTAAACTATTTCTTGGATCACATAATCTCGTCTTACCATCTGCTTTAGCAGGATCTTTTGCTGCTGGACATGGCGGAGTGGTTGATATTGCTTCGTTATTTGCAGTTTTAATCGTAGCTGTCTTATTGTGGCGCGGGACAAACACAACTGCTCGTGTCGAAAATGTATTGGTTGTTGGTAAAGTATTAGTTATTTTGATATTCATTGGTGTTGGTTTAACAGCCATTCATCCAGGTAACTATGTACCATTTATTCCAGCTCATAAGGCTGGGACAGACTTTGGTGGTTGGTCAGGTATCTTTGCTGGCGCCTCACAAATTTTCTTGGCTTATATTGGCTTTGACTCTATTGCTGCCAGTTCAGCTGAGGCGAAGGATCCCAAAAGAACAATGCCGCGTGGCATTATCGGTTCTTTGATTATTGCAACAATCCTCTTTGTAACAGTATCATTGGTCTTAGTTGGTATGTTCCATTATTCAAAATACGCTAATAATGCGGCTCCTGCTGCATGGGCATTATTGCATTCTGGGCATGAATTTACGTCTAATTTGTTATCAATTGTGGCTTTGATTGGTATGTTTACAGCAATTATCGGTATGATGCTTGCTGGTTCACGATTATTGTATGCTTTTGGTAGAGATGGTTTATTACCTGGTTTCTTAGGAAAAGTTAATGATAGAGGTCTTCCTAACAATGCTTTGTTAGTATTATCGATTATTGCAATTTTGATTGGTTCTGTATTTAGTTTTACAGAGTTAGCTGGCTTGATTTCTGCCGGTACATTGATTGCATTTATAATTGTTTCACTTGGGATTTATGCATTGCGTCCGCGTGAAGGCAAAGACATTCAAGAACCAGGCTTTAAAATGCCATTTTATCCAGTAATGCCAGCGCTATCAGCATTAGGATCTGGCTTTATTTTCTATGAATTAGACAATCAAGCAAAATTTTATGCTTTTGGATGGTTTGTCATTGGTTTAATTATTTACGCTGTTTACGGTGCTAAACACAGTAAAATATCACGCAAATAAATGTCAAAAGTCCTGCGAAATCAGGACTTTTATTGTAAGCAAAAAGGGGGGAATTGCATGTCAAAAAATCAAGATATTCTGAATGAAGAAAAAATGCATTTAGCAGATGCAACTCGAGTTAAATATTTTGATATAGTCATTGATCATGGTCAAGGAGCAATAATTACCGATGCAAATGGTCGTGATTATATTGATCTTTTAGCCAGTGCTAGTGCAACTAATACTGGACATTCACATCCAAAAATTGTGGCAGCGATTACTGCCCAAGCAAAAAAACTTATTCAGTATACACCGGCCTATTTTGCTAATACAACGACGGCCGCTCTAGCGAAGCGATTGACTGAATTGGCACCTGGAAATTTTGATAAACAAGTTGCCTTTGGTAATTCAGGTTCAGATGCAAACGATGCGATGATTAAATTTGCTCGAGGATTCACGGGTCGACAATATATTGTGAGCTTTACTGGTGCTTATCATGGATCAACATATGGTGCATTGTCTATTTCTGGCGTGAGTTTAAATATGGCACGTCATATTGGGCCACTTTTACCAGGAATTGTTAAAGTGCCTTTTCCAGATCAAACGCAAAGATTACTCGGAGAATCGGACGATGATTTTTCGGAACGCTTATTTAAACAATTTAAATTACCATTTGAAACTTATTTACCTGCAGATGAAGTTGCTCTAGTCATCATTGAACCGATTCAAGGTGATGGTGGTATTATTAAGGCACCACAAAAGTATATGTCATTAGTTTATGAATTTACTAGAGAAAATGGCATTGTTTTTGCTGTTGATGAGGTTAATCAAGGTTTAGGACGGACAGGAAAGATGTGGTCGATTGACCATTTTGGTATTGCACCAGATATGATGAGCATTGGAAAATCAATTGCCAGTGGCCTGCCATTAAGTGCTGTTATTGGCCGTACTGAGATTATGTCAAGCTTGTCAGCACCAGCTAACGTCTATACAACCGCAGGTAATCCTGTTACCGCTGCAGCGGCATTGGCAACACTAGATGTCATTGCAGAAGAGCATCTGGTGGCGCGTTCTGAAAAATTAGGATTACTAGCGCAAGAATTTTTTGAACAAGCAGCAAAGCGCTATACGTTTATTGGCGATGTGCGATTATATGGATTGAACGGTGGAATTGATATTATAGACAGTTCTGGTATGCCGGATAATGTGGCAACTACAAAGTTAATTTATCGCATTTTTGAATTGGGCGCGATTATGATTAGTTTACGTGGTAACACCTTGCGTTTCCAACCACCATTGGTGATAACAGAAAAACAATTAACTCATGCTTTTAATATCATGGAACAGGCATTTAGTGAGTTAGCACACGGCCAATTGACTTTGCCAGAAACTGACAATCATATTGGTTGGTAATGTGCTATAATAATTTATGAAATCTGAATATGCGAAATTTTTAGAACGTCAAATTAGAAATGTGTTGGTTAATGTAAAACACACGTCGTGAATTTTGTGCTCTCAGGTCATATTGTAACTGAAAAGTTACCGCGCCTCAGCGTTATGAGATTTAAAGGTAAAGATTAAAGATCATTACAAATTGCGGTGGTACCACGGTCACGCGTCCGCACTTTGTTATGGTCTTTTTATAGTTAAATTAAGGAGAAATTAATTATGAAAGAACTCAATTCCTCACAAATTCGTCAAATGTTTTTAGACTTTTTTGCATCAAAGGGCCATGAAATTGTGCCTTCAAAAAATCTTATTCCACAAGATGATCCAACTTTATTGTGGATTAATTCAGGCGTTGCGACTTTGAAAAAATATTTTGATGGATCAGCTGTGCCAGAAAATCCAAGAATTACCAATGCACAAAAGGCCATTCGAACTAATGATATTGAGAATGTCGGTAAAACAGCACGACACCATACATTATTTGAGATGATGGGTAATTTCTCAATTGGTGATTATTTTAAAGAAGAAGGTATTCCTTGGGCGTGGGAATTATTAACAAGTCCTAAGTGGTATGGCTTGGATAAAGAACTTTTATATGTCACAGTTTATCCTAAAGACACTGAAGCTAAAAAAATATGGCAAGAAAAAACAGATATTCCAGAAGGACATATTTATGAAGTAGAAGATAACTTTTGGGATATTGGCGAGGGACCATCAGGACCAGATTCAGAAATTTTCTTTGATCGCGGTAAAGATTTTCAGGATTTACCTGACAACGATCCTGAAATGTATCCAGGTGGCGAAAATGAACGGTATTTAGAAATTTGGAACATTGTCTTTTCACAGTTTAATCATCTACCAGGTTTGACAGATAACGCCCAATACCCAGAGTTACCACATAAGAATATTGATACTGGTATGGGCCTTGAACGAGTGGTTTCGGTTTTCCAAAAAGGGCGTACTAACTTTGATACAGACTTGTTTTTACCAATTATTAAAGCAACAGAAGCTCTGTCAGATGGTTTTAAGTATGATAGTCTTGTTAACTCAGAAAGTAATACAAGCTTTAAGGTTATTGCCGATCATATTCGTGCGGTGACATTTGCAATTGGCGATGGGGCACTACCTTCTAATGAAGGACGTGGTTATGTCATTCGACGTTTACTGCGTCGTGCGGTTTTGCATGGCCAAAAATTAGGTATAACAGGTGAGTTTTTAACACAACTAGTTCCTGTTGTAGGTGATATTATGCAAAGTTATTATCCAGAAATTTTGGAAAATACGCCTAAAATTCAAAAAATAATCGCTGCTGAAGAAAAACGTTTCAATGCAACATTAACAGGTGGCTTAGCGCTGCTAAACCAGGTCATTAATCAGGCTAAGGCAGAAGGTAAGACACAACTATCAGGGATTGATGCTTTTAAATTATCTGATACCTATGGTTTTCCTTTGGAATTAACACAGGAGCAGGCTGCTGAAGCTGATTTGACTGTGGATATTCAAGGATTTAATGATGCGCTTCAAGCACAGCGTACACGCGCACGTGCTGCTCGCGCAAATGACAAATCAATGGGCATTCAAAACGCAGTATTAACGGATTTGAAAGTTGCCTCTCAGTATGTTGGTTGGTCAGTCACCGCAGTTGATAATGCCAAAATTATGGCTATTATTGGTCAAGATGATCAAGGTGTTGATGCTTTATTAAGTTCAGCTGTTAAAGGTCAAAAGTTACAACTCGTATTTGATAAAACACCGTTTTACGCAGAGATGGGTGGACAAGTGGCTGACTATGGTGAGGTATTAACTGCCACAGGTAAAGTTATTGCGCGTGTCATTGATGTGCAAAACGCGCCAAACGGGCAACATATTCATACAGTCGATGTACTGTGTGATTTTAAGTTGACTGACACAGTAAATTTGCAAGTAGATATGGCACGCCATATTGCAGTATCTAAAAACCACACGGCAACTCACATGTTAGATCAATCTCTGCGAAATATTATTGGTGGTGACATACATCAAGCTGGATCACTTGTGGAACCTGAATACTTACGTTTTGATTTTACCAACGAAGGCCCTGTTTCAGAGGAAAATATAGAAAAAATTGAAACGTTGATGAATCATGAAATTGCTAATAATTTACCTGTGTCATGGTTAGAAACTGATATTGAATCAGCTAAAAAAATGGGTGCAGTGGCTGTGTTTGGTGAAAAATATGGTGCATTAGTTCGTGTTGTATCAATTGGCGATTTCAATAAAGAGTTCGATGGTGGCACACATGTCAAATCTACTGCAGAGCTTGGCTTGTTTAAAATTGTTTCTGAATCAGGTATTGGTGCAGGTGTTCGTCGTATTGAGGCAGTAACAGGTTTACAGGCTATTGCTTTGTATCAGGCAGAAGAAAATGCGTTAAAAGCCATCGCGACGACTGTCAAAGCGCAAAGACTAACAGATGTTCCTTCGAAAGTGGCCGATATGCAATTAGAATTGAAAGCAACGCAACGCAAGTTAGAGTCATTAGAGTCTCAATTAGCCAACGCTGCTGCTACTGAAGTATTTTCTGATGTAAAAACAAGTCATGGGCACTCATACATCACAGCACAATTACAAGTTTCAGGAATGGATGGTTTGCGACAGGTAGCTGATAATTGGAAAATGAGTTATCCTTCAGATGTTTTGGTATTAGCTGCCACTGTGGATGGTCGGGTTAATCTCATTGTAACGGCATCACCAAGCGCAAATGCTGCGGGTATTAAAGCAGGAGAATTAATTAAAGCTATTGCCCCACGAGTTGGTGGTGGCGGTGGTGGGCGCCCTGATATGGCACAAGCGGGTGGCAAAAATCCTGCAGGTATTGCTGAAGCGTTTGCTGACGTGGCTAACTTTTTAGCTAAAGTGTAACCAAAAAGTTGGATTCTTTACCTAATTGTTATGTTACGGTTATAATAATTGGGTATAGTAGTGGTGAGCAACAATTTTGATCGCTTAAGATATCATAAATTTTTTCAAGGAGAGGAGCGTGTACGATGTCAGTAGGAGATGAAACAGCCATATTTGATTTTGGTAATCAAATGCCAAAGGATATTCATGATACATTAGAAATAGTTTATAACGCCTTAGAAGAAAAAGGCTATAACCCGATTAATCAAATTGTTGGTTATTTAATGTCAGGTGATCCAGCTTATATTCCGCGCCTTAATGATGCACGTAATTTAATTAAGCGTCACGAACGTGATGAAATTATTGAAGAACTTGTACGCGCCTATTTAAAAAAATAATGCGCATATTAGGATTAGATGTTGGAAGTCGTACAGTCGGTGTATCAGTTAGTGACCCCATGGGGTGGACCGCACAAGGCGTTGAAATTATTCGTATTAATGAGGACGAAAATGAATTTGGTTTGCAGCGACTTGGTGAAATTATCAAGGAAAAGCAAGCCAAATCTGTCGTTGTTGGTTTACCAAAAAATATGAATAATTCTGAAGGGCCACGAGCAGAAGCTGCACGCAATTATGCCAAGATGGTCGAAGAACGTTTTGAATTGCCAACAGACTTTCAGGATGAACGACTTACCACTGTGCAAGCGGAGCGTATGTTAATTGAAGAGGCAGATGTCTCACGAAAAAAGCGAAAACAAGTAATTGATAAAATTGCTGCCGAGTTTATTTTACAAAATTATTTGGATGCTAATGGTAAATTAACAAAATAAATCAGAACAACGTTTCTATACGAAACGTTGTTCTTACGTTATAATAAAGTTATTAACTTTGAAGGGAATGCGTGAACAAGCTGGTATCATGAAGTGGTTCACGTGCTAATAAATATGGCAAATCAAAACGAAATACAAAACATCACATTAGTTGATGAAAATGGGGATGAAACACTGTATGAAATACTGTTCACATTTCACTCTGATGAGTATAGCAAAGACTATATTTTGCTTATTCCAGAAGGTGTTGAAGATGATGAAGAAGTTGACATCCAAGCTTATATTTTCAATCCTGATGAAAATGGGGAAGCCACTGAAGAAGATTTGATTCAAATAGAAGATGATAAAGAATGGGACATGGTTGAAGAAGTGTTAAATACATTTTTAGACGATGACAACAACTTCGAATAAATACTGAAGACGCAGTTTGCGTTTTTTTTGTTACAAAAATTTAACAACTTAACTGCTTATCAAGTGATAAACTAGAAAATGGAGATGATACAGAGAATAAACAATATCTCTTAGTATCTTTGAATAGTTAAAAATGAATGATGAGTTACTTTTCAGTAAAGATAAGCGCTGGTCATAACTTTGGAGGAACGCATGGTTACATTAGTAGGCATTCTGGATTTAGCAAGATTTCAGTTTGCAATGACAACGATATTTCACTTTTTCTTCGTACCAATGTCAATTGGTTTGGGTGTTGTGGTATCAGTTATGGAAACATTGTATGTCATCAAAAAAGATGAGATGTACAAAAAAATGGCACAATTTTGGGGCAAAATATTTTTACTGAGTTTTGCTGTTGGTGTTGTGACAGGTCTAATTCAAGAATTTCAATTTGGTATGAATTGGTCTGCATATTCAAGATATGTCGGAGATATATTTGGTTCGTTGTTAGCCATAGAAGCCTTAGTGGCCTTTTTTGCTGAATCAACGTTCATTGGCTTATGGTCATTTACTTGGGATCGATTTAAACCAGGTGTCCATGTTTTGTTAATTTGGATAACGACCATCGGATCTGCGATATCATCGCTTTGGATTTTGGCTGCAAACTCGTTCATGCAAAATCCTGTTGGCTACGCCATTGATAATCATCTGGGACGCGCTCAGCTAGTTAGTTTTAGTGCGCTACTTAAAAATAAACAATTATGGGTTCAATTCCCACACGTGGTTGTTGGAACACTAGTTACAGCTGGTTTCTTGGTTGCTGGTATGTCTGCATTCAAATTATTAAATTTGAAAAAAGGTGATAGCCAAGTCCTGTTTTTCCGGAAATCAATTAATATTGCTTTGATTATTGGTATGATTGGAATAGCTGGTGCACTAGTGACAGGTGATCGACATGCTTTTGATTTACAATCTATGCAACCTATGAAGTACGCAGCGATGGAAGGTGTCGATGAAACAATTAAATCATCTGATAGAAAAGACAAAGCTCAGCCATGGTCGCTCATCGCTGTTACGAATCCAGATACACACAAAGTTATTGCAAAGATAGAAATACCATATGTATTATCAATCTTGGGTCATCATTCATTAACCGGTGGCGATACAGTTGGTACAACAGAACTTGAAAAGCAATTCCAAAAGAAATATGGTAAAACACATGGTGATATTAAAAATTATTATGTGCCTGAAAATACATTGTTTTATGCATTTCGTGTCATGACCGTTGGCGCTGGTGGCTTACTCATGTTAGCAATTGTTGCACTGTGGATGAACCGTAAAAAATCTCAACTTATTTTGACACAGCGCTGGTTTTTGTGGATTTTAGGTATTTGCATTTACGTACCGTTTGCGATAAACACTGCTGGTTGGCTGGTAACAGAACTTGGTCGTTATCCATGGGTTGTTTATGGTTTAATGCCAATTAGTGATGCCGTTTCACCAAATGTTTCGGTAGCCTCACTCCTGATTTCAAATATTATATACTTTTTGACTTTTGCAGTAATTGGTGGTGTGATGGTTTGGTTAGCACGTAGAGCATTACATGCAGGACCATACGCTGAAGAGGAGGCACAGTTGTCACAAAGTGATCCTTATAGTCATTTATCAGAAGGGAGTGAAGCTTAATGAGTACTTTGGAAATTGTTTGGTTTGTTTTGATTGGTATTTTATGGGCAGGCTTCTTCTTTTTAGAAGGTTTTGATTTCGGTATTGGCATGCAATTTGTTCTTAATGCGCGTGATCAAAAAGATCGTGACGCTTTGTATCAAGCTATTGGTCCAAACTGGGATGCAAACGAAGTGTGGTTAGTTACTGCTGGAGGTGCCATGTTTGCAGCCTTTCCATTTTGGTATGCCTCTTTATTCTCGGGATTTTACTTAATGCTATTGATTGTTTTATTATCATTAATTTATCGTGGCGTGTCATTTGAATTTCGTGAGCAAATGCCAACAATTCAAGGGACGCAACTTTGGGAACGTTTAATTGCACTAACCTCATTTTTAGTACCGTTCTTTTTGGGTATGATTTTCACCGCTATGGTGTCTGGGACACCAATAGATGCTCAGGGTAATTTATCGGCAGGATTTTTTGATTATGTAACACCCTTTACATTAGTTGGTGGTGTGGCAGTATCGTTAATGAGTTATGTGCATGGTTTGAATTACACACGATTGCGTATAGATGGTCCGTTACGTAATCGGGCAATGACACAGTTGAAATATTTGTACCCAATTTTACTAGCTGGTGAGGCGTTGTTTGCCGTATTGTTATTTTTCTACACAGATTTTATACAGACTAAAACAATATTAATGCTTATTCTTTTGTTAACACTTGTTTTGACAACTGTCATAGGTTGGGTATTAGCTGTGAAAAGACAGCAAGAAATTGTACCATTTATCTTGTCTGGTCTAACATTGATTGAAGTGGTTGTGTTACTATTTACTGGACTATTTCCACGTGTTATGGTGGCCAATAATCCAGTACACACATTAAATATTGCGATGACTTCATCTTCTGCTTATACATTAAAGGTCATGACCATTGTTGTGTTAATAGCGTTACCCATCACGCTCGGTTATCAAATTTGGAGTTTCTGGGTTTTCCGTAAACGCATTGTGTCACACAAAGTGGTAGAATAAAATTAGCAAAAACGTTTACAATTGCATGTAGGCGTTTTTTATTTTAAAATATATTCAGTATATCAAAAGTTTTTTAAAAATTAGCATCAATAGGTGTAGGAATAAAGTAAAATGATAGACAAAAGACTTTTTAAACTTGAAGGCATCATAAGTACGTTATTGGTACTCGTGTTTATGACTGGGATTCAAGGCTTGGCAATCTTGGCACAAGGTATATTCATAGCAAGAGCAATTGTTGATTTCTGGCAGAACAAATTATCATCTGAAACGAGCCTTAGCATTGCTTTATTTGCGCTAGCTTTTCTTGTACGACAACTTTTAGTTGTTATAAAAAATAAATATATGGCAGTTTATGCTGACAAGGCGGTTGAGACTTATCGCATTAAGCTGTTAGAAAAATATACAGAGATAGGATCAACTATAATTGCTGATCAAGGAACTGGGAATGCGGTGACAACTCTTGGTGTTGGTTTAGATAACGTTAAAAACTATTTTCAACTTTTATTGATTAAAGTATTTGATTTAAGCATCATTCCTTGGTTGATTTTAATGTATATTTTGTATACTAAATGGGAACAAGGACTGTTTTTACTGTTAATTTTTCCAGTGGTAATTATCTTCTTTGTCATTTTAGGTTTGGCAGCACAGAGCAAAGCAGATGCAGAGTTTGTTAACTTTAAAAATTTAAATAATCGTTTTGTTGATGCATTACGTGGTTTACCAACTTTAAAACAACTTGGATTGGCAGATCAGTATAGTGATGAAATTTATCAAATCTCTGAAGATTATCGAAAAACAACTATGCGAACGTTACGAATTGCAATGACGTCAACTTTTGCTTTAGATTTTTTTACGACACTGTCCATTGCCGTTGTTGCTGTTTTTTTAGGATTTGATTTGTTGAATGGTGAGATGACACTTTTACCTGCTTTAACGATATTAATTCTAGCACCAGAGTACTTTTTACCATTGCGTAATTTTTCTGACGATTATCATGCGACATTAAATGGTAAAAATGCTTTAACTGATGTATTGTCAATGATTGATAGACCGACAATTGAAGATCAAGATAAATTGGCGTTAACGACGTGGCATAATCAGACACAATTAACTTTATCACACGTTGATTTTTCCTATAGTGAACAAGCCGTTTTGAAAGATATTAATATACAAGTTACAGGTTATCAAAAAATTGCCGTCGTGGGCGAAAGTGGCTCAGGCAAGTCAACTTTACTTAATATTATAAGTGGCTTTTTATTACCAACTGATGGGCAAATTAATGTTGCGAATCAAACAATTCCGCATTTGGCCCAAGTAGATTGGCAGAAGCAATTCTTTTACATGCCACAGCATCCTTATATTTTCCATGACACACTCAGAGAAAATATAACGTTTTACGCGAAAAATGTAACGGATGAAAAAATAAGAATTGCTACGCAAAAAGCTGGGTTAACCGAATTTGTTAACGAATTACCAGAAGGTTTGGATAGTATTGTTGGCGAGAGTGGTCGACAGGTTTCTGGTGGACAAGCACAAAGAATAGCCTTAGCAAGAATGCTACTAGATGATCAGCGAAAAATTTTATTTTTTGACGAACCAACTGCGCATCTGGATATTGAAACTGAATATGATTTAAAACAGACCATGGCACCGATTTTGTCTTCACATTTGGTTTTTTTTGCAACGCACCGCCTGCATTGGTTAGATCAAATGGATTATGTTTTAGTAATGCGACATGGCAAAATAGTAGAACAAGGCGAACCAAAACAACTGCTAGCAGATGGTCGCAGCCAATTAAATCAATTACGTCATGACTTAGGAAGTGTATAGTGAACAAGATAAAGCATTTATTAGCACGCGATCAATGGATTGTACCTTTTTTGAAGACACAAAAATCGGGCTTTTTTTGGTCGATATTGCTAAATTTATTAACCATAGTAGCTGCTAGTGCGCTAATGTTTGTTTCCGGCTACTTGATATCACGAGCAGCACAACGCCCTGATAATATCTTGTTGATTTATGTGCCGATTGTGCTAACGCGTGCTTTTGGTATTGCACGTCCGATTTTTCGTTATGCACAGCGGCTAGTGTCACATAACTGGGTATTACGTTTTGTTTCAAAGTCTCGTCAACGTCTCTACGAAAGTGTTGCTAGTACAGCCAGCAGCATTCGTGGACGATTTCAAACAGGAAAAGTTTTAAGCTTGCTGGCAGATGATTTAGATCAGTTGCAGAATTTGTATTTAAGAACACTATTTCCATTAGGCACCGGTTTATTAGTATATTTGTTTGTTAGCGTGGCTGTTGGGACTGTTAATTGGCTATTTATGCTATGGTGGTTAGTCATGCTGACTATCATTATGATTATTGTACCTACGATGAGTTTTTTGATGAATCGCGCACGAGTGCACAAACAAAAGCAATTACAGTCACAATTATATACTGATGCAACTGATGCTGTGTTGGGTTTACAGGATTGGGTGTTATCAGGTCGACAAAAAGATCTCGTGGCGCAACAAGGCTATATAATGGCTAATTTGGCGAGAACAAAAAATGCTGGTATGGCATTTGGTTGGTGGCGCGATTTTGTGCTTCAAATGTTAGTTTTAATTTTGGTGATCACTACTTTAATATGCGTTGGTTGGCAATTTAAAAGTAACCATATGGCGGTTAATTTCATTGCTGCCTTTACATTGGCAATATTTCCCCTTGTTGATGATTTTATTGGAGTCAATCAAGGTGTTAGTGAGGCATCTTTTTATGAAGATAGTATTGAACGTTTGAATACTTTGCCACGCCCAGAAGCAAGTCAAATAGAGACGGGAAAATTGAACGATACAACAGTGATTTTGAATCATGTCACTTTTAAATATGACAACAAAAAAATAATTGATGAAGTTGATTTAGTTGTTCATCCAGGTGAAAAAATAGCCTTATTAGGGCGATCTGGTTCTGGAAAAACAACACTCTTAAAATTGATAGCTGCAGATATTGCGCCACTGTCGGGTAGCATTACTATTGGGAACCAGCCAGTTAGTCAATTACAACAACAATTATCAACACTCGTGGCTGTATTAGATCAACAATCCTATTTATTTAACACATCAATTTTAAATAATGTGCGCATGGGTAATATAAAAGCCACAGATGATCAGGTGAAACTGGCGATTAAACAAACCGGTTTGCAGCCGCTAATTGACAGTTTGCCAAATGGATATGAGACACAAATGCAAGAGGCAGGGGCTAGATTTTCAGGCGGCGAACAACAACGTTTTGCTTTAGCTCGTATATTGTTACAAGATGCACCCATTGTTATTTTAGACGAACCAACTGTTAGTTTGGATCCAAAAACCGAATATGAGGTGTTAACACAAATTTTTAAAGTATTACAAGACCGAACGATTATTTGGGTAACACATCATTTGACAGGTATTGATTATGTCGATAAGGCATATTTTTTGGAAAATGGCCGGTTTGTACTGGCTGACACACCTAAAAATTTGCGTAAAACATCAGCTCATTTTCAGCAATTATTAGCAATGGATGGCATTAATTAATGGCAAAAAAAAGAAAAAGACGTACAAAAAAAAGATTATTAAAATTAAATTTATGGTTATGGGTGAGTAGTATTTTAATTATAGCAATTGGGGCCACTTTTTGGTCGCAAACGCTTATTTATGATAAGCAACAACCCCAAAGTCAAGATGCAGTACGTCAACAAAAAATTGATTGGATTAATCAGTTGGCGCCGTATGCTAGACAAATGCAAGAAAAGTATGGTGTTATTGCGTCGATTAGTATTGCGCAAGCTATTTTGGAGTCGGATTGGCATACGTCAACCTTGGCAACACAATATAATAATTTATATGGTATTAAGGCTGATGCGAATCAAAAAAGTGTCGTTTTACCAACACAAGAATTTGAAAATGGCCAGTGGGTAACAATCCAAGGTCGTTTTGCAGCCTATGATACATGGCAAGCGAGCATGAAATCACATGCAAAACTACTGTATCATGGAACAAGTTGGAATACTGCACAATATCAACATGTCTTAAAAGCACGTGATTATAAATCAGCAGCTCAGGCATTAACCCAAGATGGTTATGCAACTGATCCAATGTATGCAAAAAAATTAATTGCAATTATTCAAGAATGGCAATTATCGCGTTTTGACATACCACAAAAGTAAACGAGAGTTATCTCGTTTTTTTATTTTTTATAGCGAACTGATGTTCGCTATAAAATCTGGTATAATATGTAGAAGTTAATTTACACTTTAGGAGCACACATGTCAGTAGAAGAACTTATTAGCGGAATGAACGATAAACAGGCCGAAGCAGTCCAAATCACGCAAGGGCCACTTTTGATTATGGCAGGCGCTGGTTCAGGTAAAACGCGTGTTTTGACGCATCGCATTGCACATTTAGTGCAGGATTTAAATGTCTTTCCGTGGCGTATATTAGCCATTACATTTACTAATAAAGCAGCAAAAGAGATGCGAGAGCGAATTAGTTCGTTATTGTCGGAAGATGTTGCACGTGATATATGGGTATCAACGTTTCATGCACTAGCTGTGCGTATTTTGAGGCGTGACGGAGAAAGTATTGGTTTAGCCCGTAATTTCACAATTATAGATACGAGTGCGCAGCGCACCTTAATGAAACGTGTGATTAGTGATTTGAATCTGAATACCGATCAATATGATCCACGTACCATTTTGGGTATGATTTCAAACGCTAAAAATGATATGCTACGGCCAAATGATTACGCAAAACAAGCAGACAATGCATTTCAAGAAACGGTTGCAGAGGTTTACACCGCATATCAAGCGGAGCTAAAGCGTTCACAAAGTGTTGATTTTGATGATTTAATCATGTTAACGATTGATCTATTTCAGTCTTCTCCTGAAGTGCTTGAACGTTATCAAAAACAGTTTGAATATCTTCATGTTGATGAATATCAAGATACAAATGATGCGCAATATACAATTGTTAATCTGCTGGCAAAACGTTCGCAGAATTTAGCTGTGGTTGGTGATGCAGATCAGTCTATTTATGGCTGGCGTGGCGCTAACATGAATAATATTTTGAATTTTGAAAAAGATTATCCGACCGCACATACTGTGATGTTAGAACAAAATTATCGTTCAACACAAAACATCTTGGATGCTGCAAATGCCGTAATTAATCATAATAATGAACGTGTTCCTAAAGAACTATGGACACAAAATGGTAAGGGCGATAAAATAACGTATTACCGTGCACAGACAGAGCATGATGAAGCGAATTTTATTTTATCAAATATTTTAAAAATGCGATCCGAAAGTAAAATGGCGTATAGTGATTTTGCCGTTTTATACCGTACGAATGCGCAGTCTCGTAATGTTGAAGAATCTTTGGTCAAAGCAAATATGCCATATACTATGGTGGGTGGTCACAAATTCTACGAACGTAAAGAAATTTTAGATATTATGTCGTATATGAATTTGATTACAAATCCGGACAACAACGCAGCATTTGAGCGCGTAGTTAATGAACCTAAACGTGGAATAGGAGCGACTTCGTTAATACGTTTAAGAGAATTAGCTAATCGCTTAAATGTTTCTTACATGACAGCCATTGATAGCATTGAACTTGCGCCAGAAATTTCAACTCGAGCAGCTACTAAATTTTTAACTTTTGCAGAAATGATGCATGAGTTGCGTCAACAATCAGAATTTTTAAATGTGACAGAACTTGCTGAAATGGCTATGACAAAATCTGGTTATCGTCAAATGTTAGCTGAAAAAAATGATCCAGATAGTCAAGCAAGATTAGAAAATTTGGAAGAGTTTTTATCTGTGACGACGGAATTCGATGGTAAGTACAATTCAGAAGATCCAGAAGCAGTGGATCCAATGACCGATTTTCTAGGATCAACAGCCCTGATGAGTGATTTAGATGATTTCGAAGAAGGTGATGGATCAGTCACCCTAATGACATTACATGCGGCTAAAGGCTTAGAATTTCCAGTTGTATTTTTGATAGGCATGGAAGAAGGCATTTTTCCACTTTCACGATCACTAATGGATGAAGAACTTCTTGAAGAAGAGAGGCGTCTAGCCTATGTTGGCATTACCAGAGCAATGAAAAAATTGTTCATGACGAATGCTTTCTCACGTTTACTTTACGGGCGAACGCAGATTAATGAAGCATCACGTTTTATAAATGAGATTTCACCAGAGTTACTTGAGTCACAACAAGGACTAACATACACTGAAAATAATCGCGCTATGCCATTTGATCGCAAAAGACAAATGGCGACAGCTACAACTTATCAATCAACACCGGTGACGAAAAAAATAAGTGGCACTACCGGTGGCGATAGTGTTGTTTGGCAGGTGGGGGATAAAGTTTCACACAAAAAATGGGGAACAGGGACAGTTGTTTCAGTGGCTGGTAGTACAAATGATCAGGAATTGAAAGTAGCCTTCCCATCTGAAGGTATTAAACAATTATTGGCGGCCTTTGCACCAATTACAAAAATGGATTAAAACCAAGCAATTGTGCCAAATGAATCAAGCTAGATTAGGAAAAATTATGTTACCAGAATTAAAACCAATTGAAAAGTTATCGAGAGAAGCAGCTCAACACGAAATAGCCAAATTACAAGATGATTTGAGACAATATGGTATAGCTTACTACGAGCAAGATGCACCAATAGTAGAAGATTATATATATGATGCGCTGTATGCGCGCTTAGTTGCGTTGGAAACTGTATTTCCGCAGTTCATAAATCCTGATTCACCGACCCAAAACGTTGGTGGGGCAATGACTAAGTCTGGTTTGGAGAAAGTTGTACATCCAGCACCAATGTTATCATTAGGGGATGTTTTTAGTTTAGAAGAGCTTGACGAGTGGGACTCACGGACCACTAAATCGTTAGGTTTTCAATCAGATTATAATCTTGAACTTAAAATTGATGGCTTGGCAGTCGCATTAACATATGTTTCTGGCAAACTTGTGCAAGCGTCTACTCGTGGTAATGGTACAATTGGAGAGGATGTAACAGCAAATGTGAAAATGATTAAGGCAATTCCACAGGTATTGAATGAACCAATTACTATTGAAGTTCGCGGTGAAATTTATATGCCAAAATCTAGTTTTTCGACTTTAAATAAACAAAGAGAGTTGGATGGATTAGCCCCTTTTGCTAATCCGCGTAACGCTGCTGCTGGATCATTGCGACAATTAAATGCGAAAATTATGAAGCAACGTAATTTATCTGCCTTTGTGTACTATACAGCCGAACCAGATATTTTGGGAAGTACAACACAAAGTGATGCTTTGAAGCGATTTTCATCGTTGGGGCTACCTACAGATACACATAACCGTGTGATGACCAAAATGGCGGACATTAATAATTATATAGCTGAATACACTGTTACACGTGATAATTTAGCCTATGGTATTGACGGCGTTGTTGTCAAAGTTAATCAGTTAGATGATCAACTTGATTTAGGTAATACGGTTAAAATTCCGCGTTGGGCCATTGCCTACAAATTTCCGCCAGAAGAAGCGCTGACCGTTGTGCGCGCTATTGAATGGACGGTTGGCCGAACTGGGGCAGTTACACCAACAGCTGTTATGGATCCTGTTCAACTTGCCGGTACTACGGTACAACGGGCTAGTTTACATAATCCAGACTACCTTAATGAAAAAGGTGTTAGACTAGAAGATACAGTAACATTGCATAAAGCTGGTGATATTATTCCAGAAATTGGCCAAGTTATTTTGTCCAAAAGGCCAACTGGTAGTGAGGCATACGAAATACCAGTTTTTTGTCCTGCTTGCCAATCAGAACTGGTACATATTGAAGGAGAAGTTGCTCTTAGATGTATTAATCCGTTTTGTTCAGCGCAAATACAGGAAGGATTGACACATTTTGCTTCACGCAATGCAATGAATATTGAGGGAATGGGGCCAAAGGTTATTGAGCAGCTATTGAAAGCAGATTATATTAAAGATGTGGCTGCTATTTATCGTTTGACGTCAGAACAATTATTTTCATTAGATAAATTCAAAGAAAAAGCGGTGAATAATTTATTGATGTCAATTGCACGTTCGAAAGACAATTCACTTGAAAAATTATTATTTGGATTGGGAATACGGATGGTTGGTGCTAAGGCGGCGCGTGTTCTTGCTGGAAAATTTAAGAATTTACAGTCAATTGCAACGGCAACGACTGAAGATATTGCTAATATTGATGGTATTGGAGACAGAATTGCACGATCAATTGTACAATATTTTGATATGCCAGAATCAAAGCAATTGTTGCAAGAGTTAACAGATGCTGGTGTTAATCAAAAATATTTATCTGATGTTGAAATTGATGAAAACAATTTTTTCTATCACAAAAGAATTGTTTTAACGGGTAAACTTGAAAAAAATAGTCGTTCTATGGTCACAAAATGGCTACAAGATCATGGGGCAAGTGTTTCAGGGGCTGTATCAGCAAAGACTGATTTACTGATAGCAGGTGAAGCTGCGGGTAGTAAACTGCGAAAAGCAAATGAACTAGGTGTGCCGACATGGACAGAACAAGAATTCATTAGTGCGCAAGTAAAAGAGGAAATTGATAAATGAGACGTATAGGTTTTCGCGGGTATATGGTAATTGTAATTGTAATTGTGGCGCTTGCCATTGGCGGACTGTATTTTTTTAATATGAATCGTGTAGCACCTACAGCAACGAATAAAGCAAATGGTGTTCAAATCACACAAAGAGCATCTGGACAATATCAAACTGTGATTAAAGATGGCCGTTATCTAGTCAGTGCTGCGCGAGGAATTACTGCAACTTCTGAACCAAATAGTTTAGATGTCAAACATTTTGAATCAAGTTTGTTAGATTTATCAAAAACGCAATTTAAACCTAGTCAATATATTTTTCAAGAAGGTCAGTATTTATCATCAGATACTGTTAACAATCTATTAGAGCGGAAAAGTAATAACAATCCAAACGGGTTAAACCCAGAAGATAATGGTAAAACTGATTCATCGCGTAATCCTATATATGTTCAAACCTTGACAGAACAAGATTTTATGACTAAGTCAGGCAATAATTTAAAATTGTCTGGAATAGTTGTTGGTGTTGCAATGAACACACAAGATGAGTATCAAAAAGAGCAGTATGGCACGACTTATAAGCAAGAAATTTCTGAAGCTGACAGAGTAGCCTATGGCAAGAAAGTAGCACCAAAAATTATTAAACAAATTCGTCAGCAATCGGGTGTATCAGACAATACACCAATTGTTGTTGCAATGTATGCCAACTCAGCATCTGATTCGTTGGCGCCGGGTGGCTTTTATGCTGAAGTAAAAAGTACACAAGGAACTGACTTATCCGAATGGTCTGATATTAGCGATAAATCAATTGTGTTACCCAAAGAAGCAACTGATACATCAAGTTTAGGCAATGACGAAAATAATGGTTTTGCTAATTTTAAAAATGATGTGTCAAACTTTTTCCCAAATATCGCTGGTGCCACTGCAGTTGCAAACTTTAAAAAAGGCACATTGTCTGGGCTTAATGTGACAGTTACGACACAATTTTATAGTCAAACAGAAATTGATAGTTTTACAACATATGTGTCACAATCAGCTTTAAAATTCTTACCTGCTAATGTACCAGTCCGCATTGTGATACAAACAGCTAATGAACTGCAAGCTATACTTATTCGCAATGCGAATGATAAAACATTTTCGACAACAATTCTGGATTAAGCATAGTACTACGCTATGCTTTTTTGTATATATGCATAAAAATGGTATAATTTAACTATGTCTGAAACAAGAAAATATTTGACAATTAGCGCGTTAACTAGCTATTTAAAACGTAAATTTGATGCTGATCCTTACTTAGAAAAAGTTTATCTTACAGGTGAAATTTCTAATATGGGTCGACGTCGTGGCCGACACTTGTATTTTTCAATGAAAGATCCAAATGGTGGGGCTGTTATTTCTGCCGCGATGTTTTCTTACGCTAACCGTTTGAAATTCGAGCCAGAAGAAGGCATGAAAATTAATGCCATCGGTCGTGTTCAAATATACGAACCAAGTGGAACTTATTCAATAATATTGGAACAAATGACACCAGATGGCATTGGTGAATTGTTTTTGGCTTATGAACAGTTGAAGAATAAATTATCTCAAGAGGGATTATTTAATTTACCCAAAAAGAAGCTACCAACATTTCCTAAAAAGATTGCTGTTGTCACGTCACCAACTGGTGCTGTCATTGAGGATATTACACGTACTGTACAAAGAAGATATCCAAGCGCTCAGATTGTTCTTTTCCCCGCAGTGGTGCAGGGTGAAAAGGCAGCGGCGACAATTATTCAACAAATTTTACGTATTGATGAGTTAGGGGATTATGACACGCTGATTGTAGGCCGAGGTGGTGGTTCAATCGAAGACTTATGGGCCTTTAATGATGAAAAATTAGCACGTGTGATTGCTGCAGCACGAATACCAATCATCAGTTCTGTTGGGCATGAAACAGATAATACGCTGGTCGATTTTGTTGCTGATCAACGTGCTGCTACACCGACAGCTGCTGCAGAATTATCGACGCCCGTTACTCTTGAACAAGTGATTAGTCGTTTAAATGAGTTACAGATACGATTGAATTTACGTATGAAGCAACTAGTGGATGTTCGTCGTCAACGTGTTGAACGCATCACGCAGCATATTATTTTTCAGCAACCAGACCGGTTGTATACAGGTTATAATCAACGTGTTGACCAATTATGCCATACGTTAACACAAGTTTTACAACAACGTCTTAAAACAACTAAACACCAGTTAATGCTTCTTTTACAAAGACAACTACAAGTGAGGCAAATATTGTTGCGACAACCCCAGGAACATGTACAACTCATGGCAGCAAAGTTAGATTTAGTTAGCCCACTGAAAATATTAAAACGTGGCTATGTTCTCATTGAAAAAGATTCACAGGTGGTACGCACGATTAATGACGTTCAGAGAAATGATACGATCGATTTACGTTTTTCTGATGGTATGGCAAAAGCCAAAATTATAGAAACGAGTGATTTAAAAAATGAGTGAAACGAAGACATTTGAAGAAAAATTACAACAATTAGAGGATATTGTCAGTCAACTTGAAAAAGGTGATAGGCCATTAGAGGGTGCCTTGGCTGACTTTCAAAACGGTGTTGGCTTAGTGAAAGAGCTACAAGGCACTTTAAAAAATGCAGAACAGACATTAGCTAAAGTAATGGATGATAACAATGAATTGACTGATTTGGAACAAACAAATGACTAAATTAACAGCTTTTCAGTCGGAATGGTTACCAAAAATTGAACAACAATTGAAACAGGATTTAGGAGTAGCATCACGCGATAGCGATTTTTCCGAAATGATGTCATATGCTGTTTTGAACGGTGGTAAACGCCTACGCCCAATGTTAACATTAGCGGTAGTAGCAAGTTTTGGCCAAAAAATAACGCCAAGTATTTTGAAAGTGGCAACAGCAGTGGAATGGGTGCATGCTTATTCATTAGTGCATGATGATTTGCCAGCAATGGATAATGACCTGTTTCGTCGAGGAAAGCCTAGTGTACATGCACGATATGGCGAGGCAGAAGCAATTTTAGTAGGAGATGCTTTACTCACAGGCGCTTTTCATGTAGTTAGCAGTGCTAATAGTACTGACACAGAAAATGAAAACATTGCCGCAAAAGAATTATTATTATTGTCGCAGATGCTGTCTTATCATGCAGGTGCTTTTGGCATGGTTATTGGCCAAGTTGAGGATATGAAAAATCATCGCCAAGAAGCAAAAATTGATGTCAATTGGTTATTAAATGATGTTTACGCGCCTAAAACAGCAGCATTACTAGGATTTTCCGCGATAGCCGGCTCACGATTATCCCATGTGAATTCTAATTCTGTGGCAGATAATAGTGAAATAGCGATATCTACGACGAATTCGGCACTACTAACATTTGGTACCGATTTTGGCATGGCCTTTCAAATTCAAGATGATTTAGACGATTTAGACCAAGACGATGTAGAAAAAATCACCTCATTACCACATTTGATTGGTATTACAGCAGCTAGCGAGAAACGTGACAAATACCTTACACATGCACGACAACTATTGACTGATCTTGCAACACGGGATTTAACATTTGACCGAACACTATTGGATGATTTTTTGAACGTCATTGGAGATGATATATGAGTGCCATAGAAAAAGAACGTGTTGATATTTTGCTGGTTCAGCAAGGTTTATTTGATTCACGAGAACAGGCAAAAAGAGCTGTTATGGCAGGAGAAATTCTGGGTGAAAATGAAGAGAGACTGGATAAAGCAGGTCAAAAAATACCAGTTACAACAGAATTACATTTTAAAGGTGAAAAACTGAAGTATGTGTCACGAGGCGGATTGAAGTTGGAAAAAGCTTTAAACGACTTTGACATTACAGTGCAAGATAAGATTGTTTTAGATATTGGTTCTTCTACAGGCGGTTTTACTGATGTTGCTTTGCAAAATGGTGCCAAATTGGTTTACGCATTAGATGTGGGAACGAATCAACTTGTGTGGAAACTGAGATCAGATGATCGCGTTAAAGTAATGGAAAACACAAATTTTCGTTATTCAAAATTAAATGATTTTAAGTTTGGACAGCCCAATTTTGCAACAATTGATGTGTCTTTTATTTCATTAGGACTGATATTACCACCACTAGCAAGCATTATTAGTATGGGCGGGCATGTTGTCGCGTTAATTAAACCACAATTTGAAGCAGGACGTGAAAATGTTGGTAAAAATGGTATTATTAAAGACCCATCAGTTCATAAACAGGTACTCCAAAAAGTTACGCAATTGATGATTCAAGACGGTTTTTCAATTAAAGCTTTGACCTATTCTCCCATTAAAGGTGGGCAGGGGAATATCGAGTTTCTTGCCGTTTTAATACGTGACGATTCACCTAGTATGGCTGACAACATCAATATTGAACAACTCTTAGCGCAGACGTATGCACAACTAAATCATACAGAAAGCCAAGCCAATGATTAAAAAAACGCGTCAAAAAGCATTGCTAGCATTAATTCAGCAACAACAAGTAGGTCGCCAAGAAGATATCGTGGCACATTTTGAAACATTAGGTGAAACTGTCACGCAAGCAACAATATCACGGGATATTAATGAATTGGGACTTATTAAAATTCCTAATGCACAAGGTGGATTTCATTATCATCTACCAAAACAAGATGATCGTCCCTATCTGCAGCGTTTACGACGTGCCTTGCAGCAGTCATTTCTGAGTCAACGTGCACAACGTGGACAAATTATATTAAAAGTACAACCGGGCAATGGGCAGCTTATCGCTAATTTACTTGAGCAGGTGAAGTTTCCAGAAATTTTTGGCACGTTAAGTGATGATGGCTCTGTACTCGTATTATTAAAAGATGGTGTTGTTGCATCTCAGATGACTAATACAATTCAAAAATTATTAGAAAAATAAGCGAAAGAAAATGTGCGTAATAGTACATCATAACTATGTTAGAAAATCTTATCATTGAAAATTTTGCTATTATCGAAAAAGTTGCGCTACAGTTTGATAGTGGTATGAGTGTTTTAACAGGTGAAACAGGTGCTGGAAAATCTATTATTATTGATGCACTTTTGATGCTCACAGGCGGACGTGCTAATTCTGAAATGATTCGCCATGGTAGTAAAAAAGCAATCTTGCAAGCTGTTTTTAGTGTACCTAAAAATAAAATTTTAATTGATAAACTCATTGAAAACGGTATTGATATTGATGATGGGGAGTTAATTATTTACCGAGAGCTCAAACATAACGGGCGTAGTATGATACGTATCAATAGTGTATTAGTTAATTTAAAAACGTTATCAATTATTGGTAGATATCTGGTTGATATTCAAGGGCAAAACGATACGCAACAATTGTTAAATCCCGAAGAACATTTACCTTTATTGGATGCTTACGGTGATGAACAATTATTGGTAACAAAATCTGCCTATCAGCAAATTTTTCATGAGTTTCGGGCAATTACACAACGTATTCGAAGAATTCAAACGTCTCAACAAGAAATTACGCAACGGTTAGATTTATTGCAGTTTCAGCAACAGGAACTAGAAGATGCCGATTTACAACCGAATGAAGAAAATGATCTGCTTGATGCACGGGGTAAGCTATTAAATTATAAAAAAATTGCGGACCGTTTACAAAATGCACAAATAGCGCTTAATGGTGATCAGGGTGGAGCTGTTGATCTTTTGGCGGAAGCCATGCAAGCATTACAAGAAATTGCTGAGTATGATGACAATTATGCTGAACTAGCTCGAACGATAGCAGACAGTTATTACACAGCACAAGAAGTAAGCCGCGATGTCGATGAACAGATGAGTGACTTGACTTACGATGAAGCAGAACTGCTACGAATAGACGAGCGGTTGCAATTAATCCATTCGTTAGAACGTAAATATGGGACAACAGTTGCTGATGTGCTAATATTCAAAGATCATGTTGATAAAGAATTATCCATGGTAGACAATGATGAATTAGATGTTGAAAAGCTTCAAGTGACGCAAAATGATTTAAGACAGGTTCTGCGTAAGCAAGCGATTAAGCTGCGTGAAGCGCGACAAAAAGTGGCACGTGGTTTGGAACAGGCCGTTAATCAACAATTGAATGAACTTTTGATGGCCGGTGCAGAGTTTACAGTACATTTTGAACAAATTGAAGGCTTTATTTCTTCTGGTACAGATAAAGTTGAATTTCATGTGCAAACTAATGTGGGTGAAGGGATGGCGCCGCTCGTTAAAATTGCCTCTGGTGGCGAGACAGCACGATTGATGTTAGCTATCAAAACAGCTTTTACAAAACAACAGCACATTATCTCTATTGTATTTGATGAAGCGGATACCGGTGTTTCCGGGCGTGTTGCACAAGCAATTGCTAAGAAAATGTTGACCATTGCTGCTGATTCACAGGTACTTGCCATTACACATTTACCACAAGTTGCAGCAGCAGCAGCACATCACTTTCTCATTGCTAAAACAACTGAGATGGATCGTACAGTGACACAAGTGACAGCACTTGATGAACCTGGGCGTGAACGTGCAATTGCTATGATGCTATCTGGAGATAATATTACCAAAACGGCTTTAGCAAATGCACGAGATCTTCGAAAGCAAGCATTAAAGTTGTAAAATATACAAATTAAAAGCTATTCATTTACTGAATAGCTTTTAATTTGTATATTTTTTATTTAATTTTAATGAGCGACAATGACTAAGAATAGAATGAATAATATGGCTAACGCATACATTAGCGGATGTACTTTTTTACCACGACCAGTTGTAATCATTGTAATAGGGTATAAAATGAATCCTAAAGCAATACCATCTGAAATTGAGTAGGTAAGTGGCATGCCGATAATAATCAAGAATGAAGGTGCAGCAATGGCTAAGTCTTCCCATTCAATTTGACGTAAGCTTTTAGCCATCAAAACACCAACAACAACTAATGCGGGTGCAGTAACTTGTGACGTTACGACACTTAGTAATGGTGAAAAAAACAAAGCTAACAGGAAGAATAGGCCTGTAAAGACACTAGTTAATCCAGAACGACCGCCTACTGCGATACCTGATGATGATTCAACATAAGCAGAAGTTGGAGACGTACCAATAACAGCACCAACCGTCATACCTACGGCATCAGCCATCAAAGCTCGTCCAGCACGAGGCATTTCATTATTTTTCATAAAACCAGCTTGTGTGGCTAATCCAATCATTGTACCTGCTGTGTCAAAAAACGTTACCAGCAAAAATGTAATCACAACCGTAATCATTTGCAAAGAATTAATATCGCCAATATGCATCACACTAACGCCAAAGGTTGGTGCTAATGAAGGGACTGGCGAAATGATTGTAGTGGGCAGTTTAATTAAACCAAATGCAATACCAACAATTGATGTGGCAACCATACCAATAAAAATAGCAGCGGGTGTTTTACGTGTCAATAAAATAAAAGTAAGGATAATACCAAAAATTGACAAAAGTGAGGTTGGCGTTGTTAAATTACCCAAAGACACCATGGTGTCTTTATTGGCAACAATTAAGCCAGCATCATGTAGGCCAATAAAAGCAATAAATAGACCAATACCTGCTGCAATAGCTAATTTTAAGTTTTGTGGAATAATATTAATAATTTTTTCACGAATCTTAAAAAATGTTAGAATCAAAAAGATGATCGCAGCAACGAAAACCCCTGCCATGGCTGTTTGCCATGGTACCTTCATACCAATAACGACAGAATAGGCAAAAAATGCGTTGACACCCAAACCTGGAGCGATGGCAATTGGATATAAAGCAACAATTCCCATAAAGAGTGTTGCAACAGCTGAAGCAACAGCTGTTGCAGTAAAGACGGCACCTTTATCCATGCCAGCAGCACCTAATACAGAAGGATTGACGAACAAAATGTACGCCATTGACGTAAATGTTGTCAAACCAGCAATGAATTCAGTACGAATTGATGTATTCAATTCGTCGAGTTTAAAATAATTTGCAATCGCAGACATGACTGCCTCCCAAAAATATAGTAACGTTAGACGTTCTACTTAATTTTATCAGTATAAAAGATGAATTAAAACATGAATATTCATTTTATGGGGTTAAATTATAAAGTATTTAATCAAAAAAAGACATGAAAGCGGTTCAAATACGAACGAAAATATCTTAGTGTTCGTCTTTTATTGATGGTTATGGTAACATACCTAAAAAGTGAGTGACTGTTGTGTTGAAATCAGCATACTTTGACATGACAGAATAGGTAAACAGGTGCAATTACTTTTTTGGACGAGGTCATTGGTAATTTATTTAATTTTTAATGTTATAATGGAAATAACATTGATTTAAGGAAGTTAACTTATGGTTGCACAACTTGTATTGGTTCGGCACGGCGAATCGACAGCTAATCGAGATAATGAATTTACTGGTTGGACCGATGTACCTTTAACCTTAAAAGGTCAGCAGCAAGCCAAGCGTGTCGGTGAAATTTTAGTACAAAAACAGTTACTTTTTGATAAGGTACATACATCCTATTTACAACGTGCGATTACAACAGCCAATATTGTTTTGTTTGAAATGAATCAGTCTTGGGTACCAATTAATAAAACATGGCGATTAAATGAACGTCATTATGGTGCACTACGTGGGTTAAATAAAGATATGGCGCGATCAAAATATGGTGTTGAAGCAGTTGCCTTATGGCGCCGTAGCTATACAGATGTGCCGCCACTGTTGGAAAAAGTGGTATCAGACCGACGTTATCCTAATAGTATTGAACCACTTGGTGAGAGCTTAGAAATGGCAAGTCAACGGATGCTACCTTACTGGCTAGAAGTTGTGGTGCCTGAATTACGCGCTGGCCATAATCAATTGATTGTGGCTCATGGTAGTACATTACGCGCATTAATAAAATATTTAGAAAAAATTAGCGACAATGATATTGATGGTTTGGAGATTGGTAATGGCGAGCCAATCTGCTATACGTTCGACGAAAAATTTAATATGAGTGAGCGCCAATACTTAGAATCAAATTAACGCGTTTTATGACAAAAAGGAGAGCAATTTTGAACGCTAAAACATGGGCACGAGTCCAAAAATATACGGAATTACAAGGCACGTCAGGACAAGAACAGACAATTCGCAAAGCTTTTCGTGACGAACTATTACCATTAGTTAATGATATTAAACAAGATGGTTTAGGTGGCGTGTTTGGTGTTAAAAATAATAGTGATCTCCATGCACCGCGTGTCATGTTTGCAGCGCATATGGATGAAGTAGGCTTTATTGTAACCAATGTATTGCCTAATGGTACTTTGAAAGTCGCGGCTGTTGGTGGTTGGAACCCAACTGTGATTTCATCACAACGGTTTACACTCTTTACCACAAATGGTGCTTATCCGATTGTATCAAGCTCTGTTTCGCCACATTTGTTACGAGGACGTGATAGTCAAATCACACTACCAACAGTGGATGATATTTTATTTGATGCTGGGTTTGTAGACCAGGCAGAAGCACATGCATTTGGTGTTTTTCCAGGCGATTTTATTGTACCAGAAGTGGCAACAATTATGACTGCAAATAAAAAACGTGTCATCTCAAAAGCATGGGATAATCGTTTTGGAATGGTCACTATTTTAGAGGCATTAGATGCTTTAAAGGATGTTCAAACGCCTAACACGTTAATTATGGGTGCTGATGTTCAAGAAGAAGTTGGCCTTCGTGGTGCACATGGTGCGGTGAATTTAATGAAACCGGATGTTTTTTTTGCAATTGATTCCAGCGCAGCCGATGATGTAAATGGTAGTGTGGGCCGTCAAGGTATACTAGATCAGGGAACGCTTTTACGTGTATTTGATCCTACCGTTGTGTTACCACTTCGTTTAAAAGAATTTTTACTGTCGACGGCAGAAGATAATCATATTCCGTACCAGTATTTTGTATCAAAGGGTGGGACAGATGCTGCAGCAGCCCAAAGTGAACGAACAGGGATACCTTCAGTGGCATTAGGTGTTGCCTCACGATATATCCACACGCATCAAACGATTTGGTCAATTTCAGATTTTGAAGCAGCAAAAGATTTTGTTATTGCGATTGCGAAAAATCTAGACGAAACGAATTTAAAAACAATTTTAGGTGATTAAGTTTGCATGTTTAAAAAATTACGAAAATTAGATTATTGGATAGCTGTACCGTTTGCAATTCTTAGTATGCTAGGTATTGTGATGGTTTTTTCAGCAACTCAGGGAACGACAGCAGCCCTGAGTAATTTTATTAAACAAGCAATTTTTGTTGTGATAGGATTAATAGGCGCATTTTTTTTATATCATTTTAATCTTAGAAAATTACAAAATGCAAAGTGGATGCGTAATATTCAACTTGGTGTTATTGCGGCACTAATTATTGCTAGGTTTGTTATGCCACCTGTCAATGGTGCCCATGGTTGGATTAATTTAGGCCTCATAACGCTACAACCAGCTGAATTCTTGAAATTAGCTATGATTCTTTATTTTGCGAATTTTTTTGCTAGGCAACCTTGGCAAAATCATGTACCATTAAAATTACAACCAGTGAGTCAACTAAATGTCTGGGGATTGCCATTAGCAGGGCTTGTACTAGTTATTTTAATGCCGGATAATGGTAATGGTTTAATCATTATATTAATTTTAATGGCACTATTTTTAGCCTCTGGTGTATCAAGGCGTGTCATCGCTGTAGTAGCGGCTTTAATGGGTTTGGGATTTGGCTTTTTGCAAACATTGATTAGATTTGCCAATCATTTTTTTAACTTAACAAGTAGTGATCACTACGCTATTGCACGATTAACGAGCTTTGTTAATCCATGGGATCCAAATTCAGTTGACGCGAGTCGACAACTACTCTATGGTTATTATGCCATTGCACATGGTGGTATATTTGGTGTTGGTTTGGGTAATTCACTTATTAAACCTTATTTACCAGAATCAAATACTGATTTTATTATGGCGATAATGACAGAGGAACTAGGCGCGATAACAACGGCATCAGTACTTGTGTTAATGTTAATATTAATTGGTCGAATGATAATTTTGGGTATTCGGCAAAAAAGTCAATATGCGCGACTGGTATTGTTTGGCGTTGCAACGCTGTTATTTGTGCAAGTACTGATTAATTTGGGTGGTGTAGTCGGCATTTTGCCAATTACAGGTGTTGTTTTCCCGTTTATTTCTGGTGGCGGATCATCTTATATTGTTTTTAGTGCAGCAATTGGTTTGACTTTAAATATTGCTGCGACACAAAAAAAACTAGTCGCTATTCACCCAGCAGACATCATTGCTAGAAAGGATTTAAAATGACATTAGAAATACAACCGCGTCGTGCTTTGTATGTTTATTTAAAAAACAATCGGCATGCAACACAATTAAAAAAATTCGGTCAATTAACTTATGTTTCTCAAAAAATGAGTTTTGCCATGATTTACGTTGATGATATTGACGTTGATCAAAAAATCGAAAAAATTAAACAGTATAAATTTGTTAGAGATGTTTTACAATCACCACGTCCAGATATTGATCCGGATTTGGGTGACATGCATGATGATATTTTCTTTGAAAACTATGATGAGGAGAGCGTAAATTGACGTATAGCTGGAACTAGTAATCTAAATTAATGTTACTAGCAGTAGCGACAATACGCGTATTGATACGATGCGAGTGGTAGCTGGCCGATTCCGTGGCACAAGATTAGAAGCGGTTGTGGGTGATAAAACACGTCCCACAACTGATAAAGTGAAAGAAGCAATGTTTAGCATGCTGATGCCATACTTAGATGGTGAAGAGGTACTAGATTTATATGCCGGAACGGGGGGCCTTGGTATTGAGGCTGTGTCTCGTGGTATGGGACATGCAACTTTAGTTGACCGCCAAGTTCAAGCGATTCAAGTGATTCAAAATAATATTGAAAAAACACATGATAAAGAGGCCTTTACAGTCTTAAAAATGCCATCTCAGCAAGCACTTCAAAAATTTTCTGAAGAAAAAACGCAATTTGATCTTATTTTTCTAGATCCACCATACGCTAAAGAAACACTTGATGCAGACATGCATTATATGGTAGATCATCACTTATTATCCGATGGTGCCATAATTTTAGCTGAGAGTAATGATGTAGCAAATTTACCAGTTGAAAATGATACATTTGAAATTATACGACAAAAACAATATGGTATAACTGTTGTCACGATTTACCAATACAATAGTTTATAACGAGATTGACAAGGGGAAACAAATATGAGTATTGCATTATTTCCAGGTAGTTTTGATCCGTTGACTAATGGTCATTTAGACATTATTCGTCGTGCAAGTAAAATGTTTGATACGGTGTTTGTTGGTGTAGGTAATAATACGAGTAAGCAAGCGCTATTTACGCCCGAAGAAAAGATAGCACTGATATCAGTTACTGTTGCTGACTTAGATAATGTTAAAGTTGCTGTGATGCACGGGTTGACAGTACAATTTATGGCAGAAATCAACGCTGGATTTATTGTTCGCGGGTTGCGTAACAGTAAAGATTTTGAATACGAACGTGATATTGCAGGTGTCAATAGTGCACTAGCTGATGTTGAAACAATTTTATTATTGTCTAAACCAGAAAATCAAAATATTTCTAGTTCAATGGTTAAAGAGATCGGTGCAATGGGTGCAGATAATATGGCAAAGTTTGTGCCTAAAGTAGTTGTTGATGCACTAAAGGAACGGTTAAATTAATGCATAAAAAAAGTAAAATTATAGCGGCAATTGTTGCCGTTTTTGTAATTATTGGTCTAGTATGGCTTGTTCGTCCGCTTGATGGCTATATTGAAAGTCCTGGTGAAGCAGACGATTTATCACAATTTGTAAAGATTGATGGCAAAAATGATACATCAAAGGGTCGTTACAATATCACATCGGTATATCTTTCTCGGGCAAATGGTTTTAGTTATTTGCAAACAAAAATAAATCCACACATGTCTTATGCCAAGTCTGAAGATATTATGGGTGGGCAAAGTTCTGAAGTATTTAATGAAGTGCAGAATTTTTATATGCAAAGTGCCATTGCTAATGCTGAGCAAGTAGCATTTAAGAAGGCAAATCAAGAAATAACGGCAACTTATCGTGGCATATATGTGTTAAGTGTGAGTGACACATCACACTTTAAAAAATCAATTAAGGTTGGGGACACTATTACAGCCGTTGATGGGCATCATTATGAAAATTCTGATGGCTTTATTAAATATCTTGCCAATAAGAAAAAAGGTGTTCGAGTGACAGTTGATTACCTACGTAACGGGAAAAAAGGGCAAACTTCGGGAGACACTATCAAGCTACCTAGTAGTAAATCACCTGAATATCCTAATGGTCGGTCGGGCATTGGTATTGTTTTGACAGACAATGTCGCAGTTTCAACATCACGAAAGATAACTGTTGATCCAGGCAAAATTGGTGGCCCTTCGGGTGGTTTAATGTTTACATTGCAAATGTATGATCAACTTACCGGTAATAAACTGTCTAAAAATCGTAATATTTCTGGTACTGGGACGATGAATGTTAACGGCTATGTTGGTGAAATTGGTGGTATTGATAAGAAAGTTATTGCTGCAAAGGAAGCAGGATCAACTGTATTTTTTGCGCCTTATATCGTACCAACTAAAGAAATTTTGAAGTATGAAGAACAACATAAAACAAATTATGAACTTGCTAGAGATACAGCAAAAAAATATGCGCCAAATATTAAAGTTATCCCTGTAGAAACATTTCAAGATGCAGTAAATTATCTTGAAACAGGTAAAGTAATTAAAACAACAGATAAGGTAAAATAAAAAATAGACGACATCTTTTTATAAAGATGTCGTCTATTTTTTATATTTTATGAACATATATGCTATTAATCCAACCACTGTTGGCAAGTTTGTACCACAGAAGACCGTTTTCATGACGCTCCTCTTTTGAAATAGCAACAAGATCACCATCTAAAACGCTACCAATTGGTAAACCATAAGGAGTGGCAAATATCTCAGTTGACATATTTGGTAAGAAGTTAACTAACGCATTCGGTTGATTATTTTCGACGTTTAAGTCTTGTATATAGTTAATATTTTCGACATTAGGCGCTGTATCTGATAATGACATTAATGATGCATCATAACGTATCCAAACATGATCGCCAACTTGGTACCAAAATTGACCATTTCCTGAAATGACACGTAGTGGTGTTGCCCAATAACTGTCAGGAGGTAACGTTGTTGAAATATTAGCATAGTCGTCGGGATCTGTATGAGCAAGCGTTTCAACATGTAATGCAATATACATATTAACACGATGTGCGTCACGCCAGCTTTGTGGCCGATAATTTAGGTGTAGAGATTGTGGCAAACTACCGAAAATACCGGATAGTTCACCTGAATTATCAACATACACATAGTTTGGAATGTTTGGCGTGTCAATTGTATAAGTTGTTTTGGACAAACCGTCTAAACGTTCGGGCGGTAAAAGTTGTTCGTGGGTCGCAATATTTTCATAATAAATCCAAATGGGTGATTGATTTGTCATAATTTAACCTCTATCACTATTATATCAAAACTGAGTATTTTACTTAAATGGGTTTGGTGTGGTAAAACGTGAAAAAAGAATATGATGAATTTAATAAAACCACGTATCATAAATAGTCACAGGTTCGTGACGTTTGTGTGCGCTGGTCAAATATAAATGTTCAATTTTTTCAGCATCTTGGGTTGAAATATTTTTTCCTTCTAAATAATCATCGATGCAATCGTATGTGACACCAAGCGCAATTTCATCAGGTAACTGTGGTCGGTCGTCCTCTAAGTCTGCAGTTGGTGTTTTATCGTACAATACTTTTGGTGCCCCTAGGGTCTTAAGCATATCACGGCCTTGTCGTTTATTCAAACGCCATAGCGGATTAACATCGGTGCCCCCATCACCGTATTTTGTAAAGAAACCAGCGAACGCTTCTGCTGCATGATCAGTGCCAATTACAATACCTTGATATTCACGAGCTACGGCATATTGGGCAATCATGCGCATTTTTGGTTTAATAGAGCCACGACTCAAATCGTTGACAACAAGACCACTCTCCTGCAAAGCTAGTGTCATAGCATCAGTAGCCGTTTTGATATTAGTGGTTACAATTTGGCTAGGTTGGATAAAGTTAAGCGCTGAAATGGCATCTGATTCGTCGCGTTGTTTACCATATGGCTGTCGTACAGCGATGAGTTCATAATTAATGGTTGTATTGACGTTTAATTCGTCAATAGCAATTTTAGCAATTTTTCCTGCTAACGTGGAATCTTGGCCGCCAGATACAGCAATAATGCAACTTGTATATTGTGGGTTGTGTTGTAAATATTGTTTTAAAAAATCTACTGAACGGCGAATTTCTGTCAGTGGATCAATGAGTGGCTGAACGTGAAGGTCAGCAATAATCTTTGCTTGTAGTGGACGCATATTAATTCTCCTTGATTTTTAGTCGAACATCAGCAATGGCAGCATCTTTGGCCTCTGCCAATTGTTGAGATAACGCGACGTTGTATTGATCAGGATGATCAAGTCGTTTAAAACGATCGGGTAGTTGTAATAAACTATTTTTTGCATATGTTTGAATTGCTTGTATTGTGGGTAGGTGATAAACTTTTTGACCTTTATTAAAAATATCATGCAATATTGGTTTGCCAGAATTTGATTCTGTTGCAAAAGACAACACGTCACCTGATTGTGTGCGCCAAATTTGTTTTTTGCCAGGAATTGAAATTTTTTCAGTATCATCGGAAAGTTTAATAGTGTTTTTACCATCGATACTGACCATTTTGTAAACAGCACCTAACGCAGGTTGATCAAACGAAGTAATCACTTTTGTACCAACACCCCAGACATCGATTTTTGCACCGCGCGCTTTTAAATCAGAAATAACATATTCATCTAAATCATTTGATGCATAAATTTTAGCGTTAGAAAATCCAGATTTATCAAGCATCTGGCGAATTTTTATCGACAATGATACCATGTTGCCAGAATCAATTCGAATACCTTGAAAATTAATTTTATCACCAAATTCTTGAGCAACTTTAATTGCAGCAGGCACTCCAGATTTTAATGTATCAAAAGTATCGACTAGGAAAACAACATCGTGATGTGATTGAGCATAGGCTTTAAAGGCAGCATAATCGCTTTGATATGCTTGAACAAGGGCATGGGCATGTGTACCTGACACGGGTAGATTAAATAATTTACCTGCACGGACGTTTGAAGTGGCATTGAATCCGCCAATGTAGGCGGCACGTGTACCCCAAAGCGCAGCGTCAAATTCTTGAGCACGTCGGGTGCCAAATTCCATTAATGGGTTGCCATTAGCCACTGTTACAACACGAGAAGCCTTGGTTGCAATTAATGTTTGAAAATTAATAATATTAAGTAAAGCTGTTTCGAGTAGTTGCGCATCAATTAATGGCCCCTCAACCTGTAGTAATGGTTCGTGATCAAACATGACCTCGCCTTCATATGGTGCTCGGAGAGTAGCGGTCAATTGCCACTTTTTTAAGTAGGTTAAAAAATCTTCATGATACAAATTAAGTGACTGTAAATAAGAAATATCACTATCACTGAAGTGTAAATCATCAAGATATTGTACAATATGTGCTAGTCCAGCAAAAATAACATAGCCATTATTAAAAGGCATATCACGAAAATAAGCTTCGAAAACAACTGGCTTTTGGTCAATACCTGCTTGCCAGTATGTATAAATCATGTTTATTTGATATAAATCAGTGTGCAATGTGAATGAATCATCTGGGTAGAACATAATAGTTTCCTTTAAAATTATTAAACTCATTATAGCAAAAATATTGTGTAAAAGCCGTGATATAATAAAAACATGAAAGAAATTTTGACAAACAATCGAGATGAAACCCAAAAATTTGCTGCACGTGTTGCTGCCTTATCTAGTCCAGGCCTAGTAATTGCTTTAAATGGTGACCTTGGTGCTGGGAAAACAACGTTCACGCAAGGG
The DNA here is from genome assembly GCF_000196855.1 of Leuconostoc gasicomitatum LMG 18811. Lineage (NCBI taxonomy): Bacteria > Bacillati > Bacillota > Bacilli > Lactobacillales > Lactobacillaceae > Leuconostoc > Leuconostoc gasicomitatum. The sequence continues at coordinate 1,351,591 of NC_014319.1, read as the reverse complement.
TTTTCACGTGCACTTGGTGTGACTAATCGTGTTAAGAGTCCGACCTTTAATATTATGAACACCTATTATACACATCATTTTCCAATTTATCATTTTGATGCGTATCGGTTGGAGGAAACAGGCGCACAGGATCAGGGATTTGAAGATTATGTTGGGACAGACGGCGTGACACTGATTGAATGGCCGCAGTATATGAAAGATTTGCTACCTAACAATCGATTAGAATTAATTTTCACGCGCGGTAAGTATGATGATAGCCGTAAAATTCAAATTAATGGTGTGGGTAGTGCAGTAGAGATAGAAAGGCAATTATGACTTTTGATAGGACTAAACCCATCACTTTTAGTTTAGAAGAGGCGAGTTTAAGACGTGCACAGGCATGGCAATCTTTAATTCAAAATTTGATGTCAGAAACAGATACTTTTTTGGTTGCGAGTGTACGTGATGGTCAAATCGTAGCAGAAGAAAACACAGATGAGCCAGCGATCACTTTATTGTTGATTGCGGAGCAACAAAATGACACGTTACCAGTTGGAATTGCTTCAATTGAAAATGGTGAAATTGGCATGGCGATTTTGAAAGACTTTCAAGGTGCTGGTCTAGGTCAGAGTTTAATGGTAGCCTTACTTGATTGGGCAGAAGTGGTTAAATTAGAGAAAGTTTGGTTGGATGTGCAAACTGACAACTTAGTGGCGACACATCTTTATGATAAGTTTGACTTTAAAAAAGTTGGATCCGAAGTCAACCTCACACTACCAAATGGTCGTGTGACCAAATTACAACATATGGTTAAGTTTTTAGTTAAGGAGAACACGTCATTATGAATTTTATAGCCATGGATTTTGAAACAGCCAATCACGAAAAATATTCGGCCGTATCCATTGCAATAGCAATAGTTCGAGATAATCAAGTTGTTGATAAATTCTATAGTTTGATTAAACCAGAAACGTATTTTAGTTCACGTAATACTGCGGTTCATGGGTTACGTGAAAGTGATGTGATTGATGCACCTAAGTTCCCAGAGATTTGGCAAATTATTTCACCATTGTTTAGAGACAATAAATTAGTTGTAGCGCATAATGCAGCATTTGATAATAATATTTTGAAGGGTACTTTGGCTCATTATGGGATTGAAGAACCTCATTATATGCTACTTGATACTGTACGAACAAGCCGTAAACTATTTCCTAAATTTGAAAATCATAAGTTAAATACTGTTGCAAATAATCTAGGTATAACACTAGACCATCATCATAATGCACTTGATGATGCTGTTGCAGCAGCTAACATTTTAATATATGAAGCCGAACATTTTGGCGTTGATAGTTTAAAACAGTTTGTACAAAATAAATGACCTATCCTAAAGAAAAGGACAGGTCATTTATTTTATAGGTTAATTGTTAGTGAAATTGGAGCATGATCTTGACGCAAACCAGTATCTAAAACATCAGTATTTAAAACATTTTCTGCAATACGGTCACTGACTAAGTAGTAATCAATTCGCCATCCAGAATTATTAATTTTACTAGTTTTGCTGATTTGAGCCCACCAAGTATAAATTTCTGGGGTGTTAGGATTTTGCATACGTAAAGTATCAGTAAATCCTGCATCAAGTAAGGCAGTAAATTTCTCACGTTCTTGATTAGTAAACCCAGCAGAGTTATGATTTGTTTTGAAATTTTTAAGATCAATTTCTTCATGAGCAACATTCATATCACCACTAAAAATAACAGGTTTTTTGGCATCGAGCGTTTGAATGTATGCTCGATAAGCATCATCCCATTCACCGCGAGCTGATAAACGAGCAAGAGCTGATCCAGAATTTGGCGTATACACTGTTGAAACATAATAATTATCAAATTCTAGTGTAATAATGCGCCCTTCAATATCCATTGTGTCTGGGGCAGCAATTTTTGGAAATTCGATACTTAGTGGTTCGATGCGTGTTAACATCATTGTACCGGAATAACCGGAACGTGCTGTACTGGAATCTAAATAGACATGATAGTCAGGAAACAATTCAGCGATTGCTTCTGATTGTTTTTTAGTCATGCCTGTGGGTTTAAGTTTAGTTTCTTGAATGGCGAATACGTCTGGCTTGCGCGCAGCAATAGTTGTCAGTACGTCCCAGGTCATTTCACCACGCGCTGATTTATGTTCAACAGCAGCATTGATTGAATCGATGTTCCAAGATATGAGTTGCATGTATAAATGTCCTTTTTTAGATGATGTGTATGAAATCAAATATTTTTTGTTTTGCAGTATAGTTTACTAGTCAGCATATTTTTTCATAAAAGTTGGTAGAGCATGGCTTATTTGTGTTGGTAATGTCACATATTGCGTTTTGGCAAGCTCATCAGCAATAGCTGAATGTATATAAACCGCGGCTAATACTTTATCTGACAGTGTAGCTGTTTTGAATTGGGCAGTGAAACCGGCAATAATACCCGCTAAAGTATCTCCCATCCCACCAGTTGCTTGGTACGGTCCACCAATAGGTAGTTCGTAAATACCATCATCTGTATATATTTGAGAATGAAACTGTTTTAGAACAATTATTGGTTTTGTGGTGAACTTGTTACGAGCCAGTAAATTAAAGGCTTCAAAGGGTTGTTGGGCAATCGGGACACCACTAACGCGTTGCCACTCCATTTGGTGTGGTGTTAAAATTAATTGCCCTTTTGGCCAAGATAGGTGTTTTTCAGCGGCTAAGGTGAGAGCTGAACCATCTATGATCGTTATTTTTTTTTCTGAAATAGCAGAAAAAACCGCTTGAACAAGATCGACACGATTACCAAGTCCGGAACCAATTAAAATCACATCGCTAGTATTTATATAGGCAGTGAGGTCGTCGTTAAAATTAATAACCATTGCCTCAGGTTTGTGACTATGAATTGCTGTGAAATTACTCGGGTCAGTTGCCACGGTGACTAATCCAGCACCAGCATTGATCGCTGCTATAGTATTCATGATCACTGCACCGCCGAACTGTGAGGTACCACCAATGATTAATACACGGCCATAAGTGCCTTTATGTGACTGATTGAGACGTTTATTAATAACTTTATAAAGTATTTCTTCTGTTAGTGATTTCATCATTTGTTACCTCATGGACCTAATTTCTTATAGGCAATGTGTTACTGATGTATTGATGGTGTCTCTATTTGGTCAGGTGATTACGATTATCCCAAAGTACAGACACAGCGAGAATAAGAACACCTAAATTAGCGGACAGTATGGCAAACGTCATTTGATTGACAATCCAACTGACTAACGAGACAAACATTAGTATGATCGCAATAATAGTGACATAAAGTGTTGTTTTATTCATGATTAACTACCTTAATAATATCCGATTTATATTTTTCAAAACATTGAATGATCAGGATATTTGCAGCGTTAGGTAATAGATTATGTATGTTGTTTATAACCTAACGATACTCACACTTAATTTTATATGATTCAACCAATATTTACAAATAAGGTACGATATCTTAGTATGTTTGTATCACTTGATATGAGTTGTAAATTAGCAACGTCTAACAAATCCATGTGCTTGCTATAATCGAAACAAACAGTATAATAAAGTTATATATCATCATTGAAAGGTTTTTAAACTATTATGACAATTGATTGGAAACAAGAAACGGCTTCACGACAAAATGCCTATATTGAGGACTTGAAGTCTTTGCTGGCAGTTAAATCAGTTCGGGATGATTCTCAGGCAACAACGGATGCACCATTAGGTCCAGGACCAAAAGAAGCATTACTCAAAATGTTGTCCATCGCTGAACGTGATGGTTTTACAATAAAAAATATTGATAATGTGGTCGGCTATATCGAAATTGGCCCTAAAGATGCTGACGAATATGTTGCTATTTTATCTCATGTTGATGTCATGCCAGCTGGCGAAGGCTGGGAGACAGAGCCATTTGAACCAGTAGTCACTGCAGATAAAATTATTGCACGTGGGGCCTCTGATGACAAAGGGCCTGGGATGGCTGCTTATTATGCTTTTAAAATCCTGTCAGATTTGAATGTACCGTTAAAACGACGTGTGCGTTTGATTTTTGGTACCGATGAAGAAAATGATTGGCTTGGCATGACTCGCTATTTTGAAGTGGAGCCTGAGCCAGTATTTGGATTCTCTCCAGATGCAGAGTACCCAATTATTAATGGTGAAAAGGGCAATGTTCAAGTTCTTATCAATGGCAAGGCCACTAATGGTGGTTCAGATACTTTATTATCATTTGATTCAGGTTTGCGTACCAATATGGTGCCTGGTTTGGCTGTTGCATCAGTAAAATCACCACAGATAGCAGAAATAGCACATGAATTTGAAGCCTTTTTGTCAGCGAATAAAGAAATTTCAGGCGCTTTGGAAACTGATAACGATGTTATTAAATTAACTCTCAATGGTAAGCAGGTTCATGGCGCAATGCCTGAAACAGGTGAAAATGCCGGAACTTATTTGGCTAATTTTTTGCAAAAGTTTTCATTTGGCGGTACAGCTAAACATTACTTAACATACCTGGGAACTCCTGCGCACCAAGATACAATTGGTAAAAAATTTGGCATTAATCATACTGATGATGTGATGGGTGCACTATCAATGAACGTCGGTATTCAAAAATTTGAAGCTGATGGTGATTTATTTATCAACTTTAACTTTCGTTATCCAAAAGGTATTCTACCGGAAGAAATTGTTGCTGGGTTAGCAGCACAATTAAATGGGTGGGATGTTACGCCAACAATAGGTGGTCATGCGCAAGGACCACACTACGTCGCACCATCTGATCCTATTGTAAAAACATTGTTAAAAGTTTATCATGAACAAACTGGACTACCTGCACATGATCAAGTAATTGGCGGTGGCACATATGGCCGTTTGATGGCACGTGGTGTTGCTTTTGGTGCGTTATTCCCGGATTCACCTGATACCATGCATCAAGTTAACGAATTCGCGCTGTTAGATGATTTATATCGGTCAATTTCAATTTATGCACAAGCGATTGCTGAAATTACAAATTTAGACTAAGTTAATATGATGAGATTAGAACGCATGAGCGTTCTAATCTCATTTTTGCAAAGCGTATCATATTTAATAAGGGAGGTATAAAATTATGGAAAAATATACGGATGAGGCACTCAAAAAGCGGTTAACACCAGAAGCATATCAAGTAACGCAACATGCAGCAACTGAGCGTGCATACACTGGCAAATATGATCAATGGTGGGAAGCAGGTATTTTTGTGGACATTGTTAGTGGGGAACCATTATTTAGTTCAACAGATAAATACGATGCCGGCTGTGGCTGGCCATCTTTTACACAAAGTATTGATGATGAACATATCAAGCGACATGTTGATCAATCATTTGGTATGACAAGAACAGAGGTGACATCACGCGATGCGAACTCACATTTGGGACATTTATTTACTGATGGGCCAACTGAAAAAGGTGGTTTACGTTACTGCATTAACTCAGCTAGTTTGAAATTTATTCCAAAAAATGAGTTGGCAGCAGCGGGATACGGTGAGTATTTGTCGTTATTCGAATAATATTTTTATCATTTATTTGCTCTAGTTTGTTATAATGTAGGGAAATACTTTTTTGGAGAAGAGCAAATGATGGAAAAGGTCCACAAAAATGATTTTTGGCGATATTTTAACCCTGTAAATATTGTGAAAGAATTGTTATTAGGATGGACGATACCTGAGGCAATTTTATTGATTACGTTAGTGTTGCTTCAAGGTACGGTGTGGGGATTGGGTGTCATGCACACACACAATTTTGACTGGTTCGGCTTAGCGACTGGATTAATGAATATTATTACGGTTGTGTTAGTAGCAAAAGGACGAATTACTAACTATTTCTGGGGATTAGTTTATTCTGCCATGTATATGCCACTAGCATTTCAATCGCATCTGTTTGGTGAAGTCGCGCTTAGTGCATTTTGGGTTGTTATGCAATTTGTTGGTATTATCGCATGGTTAGGTTTTATGAAACGTGATTCAAGTACTGAGAAAAGTGATCAATCAGTAGTTACAACAAAATACATGTCACGAAAACAGTGGCTGTTTGTGATACCCGTCTTTCTTGTCATTTTGGCGATTGTTGGCTTGATTCTAGAACAGGCCGGTTCAAGACAACCCTATATGGATGGCATGACAACAACGATTTCTATGGGGGCACAAATATTGCAGACAGCAAAATTTGCTGAATCTTGGTATGCTTGGTTACTCTTTGATATCGTTGAACTTATTTTATGGGGACGGGCTTGGACTGGCCATGCAGACCCTAGTGCATTTGCCATGCTTGGTATGAATCTAGCACTGACAGTTAATGCGATTTATGGTATTGTTCAGTGGCGGAAGTTAACAAAGAAAGAGTGAGAGGATAAGCTATCATTAAAAAGTGGTAGCAAAGCGCGTTTATAAACATGAGAACTTTTGCAGGTAATTTATTTAAAGATGATTTAGAAGGCGAAAAAATTGGTGTTTTTTTTGGTACATTAGCACCAATGCACGTGGGTCATCAAGCAGAAATTTATAAGGCTGCTGCCCTAAATGATGGGGTTGTGGTTATTGCATCAGGATATACAGGTGATCGTGGTGATCAAATGGGGCTTTCTGTCGAAAAGCGGTTTCGCTATTTACGGGAAGCATTTAGTGATGAAACGGCGATTAAAGTAGATTATATTAATGAAGATAATATTCCTCAAATGCCCGCAGGATGGGATGAATGGACCAAAATCTTAGTGCAAACTGTCAAACGTAATGTCGTTAATCAGAATGCTAAAATTACTTTTTATACAGGTGAAGCAGAGTATAAATTGGATTTAGAGAAACGTTTACCTCAAACTGGGCAATTTACTGTTAGTTTGATGGATCGCACGGTTTTGAAAATCTCGGCAACTGACATTCGTAAAAATCCAATAGGCAATTGGGATTATATTAATCGTGTTTTTCGGCGCCATTTTACAAAGAAAGTTACTGTCATGGGATCGGCATCTACAGGGAAATCAACTTTAGTACGACGATTAGCGCGTACGAGCAACTCACCATTTTCCGAAGAATATGCACGTGAATATCAAGAACGATCAAATGTGAGTGATGACGAATTAGTAGTCAAAGATTATATTCGTTTGATTCAAGGGCAGTATGATGCTAATTCTAAAGAAATTAATTCACCAGCTAACAACGGTTTGACGATTTTTGATACGGATGCCATGGTAACTAAAGTTTATGCTGATTTGTGGCTGAGTAAAGAGGATAGTAGGCAATTACTGCCACTGTTTGATAATACAATTAGTGAAGAATTGATTGATCTTATCTTGATTATTCCACCAGTGACACCCTATACTCATGATGGTTTTCGTAACATGAATAATACTGATGACCAGTCAAGGTGGGCATTTCATAATGAATTAATGCGTGTTATAAAGCATTATGGTTTCATGGACAAAGTAGTGTTGCTGGATGCTAAGGGTGAAGGTGAAGATCCTTATGGTTATTATGCCCGCTACTTACAGGCTTTAGACGCGATACAGGAAAGAACAGGATTTAATATTAAACATTTATAATAACGAATTGGTCAATCTATTGAGATTGACCTTTTTTATTAACTAGACAACTTGAGCATGCAGTTCTTTGTATTTACCATTGACATACAGCACATAAACTCCTACAATGAAATTGTTAATAAAATCACAAAATAAAAGTTAGGAGACTATCATGTCAGAAAAAGTAGCGATTGTAACAGGCGGTGGACAGGGAATTGGTGAAGGCATTGCATTGCGATTGGCCAAAGATGGTTATGCGGTTATTGTCAACGGCCGTACAGAACATAAACTTACCAAAGTTGTTAATAAAATTGAGGCTGCTGGCGGTGAAGCATCACTGTTTGTTGGAGATGTTCAGTCTCGTCAGGTTAACTTTGATTTGGTCCAATTTGCCATGGAAAAATATGGCCGTTTAGACACATTTATTGCAAACGCGGGTATTGATTGGGTAGACACGATTGAAGAAACACCCGAAGAACAAGTTGATAACATTTTAAACATTAATTTAAAATCACAAGTATGGGCTTTACAAGCAGCACCAACGGCTTTAAGAAAAAATGGTAAACAGGGTGGTACAATCATTTTAGCATCTTCAATTGCTGGTATGGAAGGCTTTGAAATGTTAGGTATTTACTCAGCAACAAAATTTGCTGCACGAGGCTTAATGCAAGCTGCAGCCAAAGAATTGGCTGCAGATAATATTCGTGTTAATGCCTATAACCCAGGTATTGTCCTAACGCCAATGTGGGATGAAATAGATGCCCGTTTCGCAGAGCGCAAGAACGTGCCAGTTGGATCAACACGCCAAGCGTTTATTGATGGTATTTTGTTGGGTCGTGGTGAAGAACCAGAAGATATTGCGAAGTATGTGTCATTCTTGGTATCAGATCAAGCTGATTATATTACCGGACAATCATTAGCAGTCGATGGTGGAATTAAGTTTCAATAATAAAGTAGATGATATGGACTAGAAATATTAAAATTACTGCTGAATTTCTTTTTATGACTTGATCTCAATCACATTTTGATCCACAATTAAGATCAAAAAACTTGACGTGATAAAGGATCCGGCCCATGATTAGCAACAAGCAACAAGCAACAAGCAACAAGCAACAAGCAACAAGCAACAAGCAACAAGCAACAAGCAACAAGCAACAAGCAACAAGCAACAAGCAACAAGCAACAAGCAACAAGCAACAAGCAACAAGCAACAACTAGCTGAATTACGACCTTTTATAAAGTGGGTCGGTGGGAAAAGGCAACTGTTACCAGAATTGGCGAAGTTATGTTCCAGAGCACTTTGGAACATATTTTGAGCCGTTTTTAGGTGGCGGTGCCTTTTTGCTTGCTTTATCACCTGAACACGCAGTAATAAACGATTGCAATCCGGAATTAGTTATTTCTTGGATGATGGTGCGAGACAGGCCAGAAGAATTATTAAAACAACTTAAACAACATCAACTTAATCATAGTAAAGAATATTATTTGCATTTACGTTCAGCAGATCGTGATGGTAGATTAGAAAAAATGACTCTATAAGATGAAAGCGCTTAGGCGCTTTTTATATGCCGTATATGTCAAAAAAGAAGTTTACGCGAATAACGATTATGGTATGATATATTATGTTATAAATAATCACGTCAAACGTGAGATGGAGAAAGGGAGATTTTCCTGTTTTGGTAAATAAGAAATTGCGAGTGAAAGAACTACTTGTTTCAACAATAATTATTGGTGGCGTTCTGGGCACCATGTCTACGGTTAATGCTGCTGAAAATACAGCGCATGTATCGACACAAGTGCCAAGTACAATAGCATCAGGTTCGAGTGGTACATCACAAGCGCCAAGCACTAAGACACCAAGTTCAACCATAAATGAGTCGAGACAAAATGATAATTATAATGTGACGCCGTCAACAAAGTCTATTCAAGTACACCAAGCTAAATTTAAAACCGGTTCTGTAATCACATTGACTAATTCAGCAAAAACGTCCAATGGCACACAACTTCAAAATTACGGTGATCAATCAGGTGTGGTGACAAATGTCATATCGCCAAAGCATGCAAATTTAGATTATACATACGATGTTAAATTAGATAATGGCATGGTAATTTCTAATGTCTTAGAACAAGGCGTTGTTTCTTTTGATAAAATAAGTGCATTTAGTATCAATAATCGCGTCGAGATAAAAAAAGACGCGACCCATGATCCTGATGGCAAAAATATTTCTGCTTATCGTGGCTTTAGTGGTACGATAACTAAAGTCACACGATACCACCAGTTATCATCAAATTTCTATTACCAGATTACTTTGGACAACGGGGTTGTTGTAGCTAAAATATTGGAACAAGATTTACAACGATACACGAATAAACCTGTACATAAAGATGGCTGGTCCAGTGAAAATGGTGTGACCAAGTACTATGTTAATGGCGCAGCTATCATTGGTGAAAAGAAAATTGATGGGCATTGGTATAATTTTGCCAGCAATGGGGTGCAATCAAAAGGTCTGACGACACTTGCACATAAAACTGTATTTTACGATATGAAGTCTGGTCAAATGGCATATGGTTATGTTTGGACTAATAATGGCACGCTGATGTTTTTTGATACGTCTGACGGACACGCTTTAACTGGTGTGAGACACTATAGCGGTGGCGTGGAAGTTTGTGGGGCTGATTTCAAGCAAATTCGTAATAATTATGCAACCGTTGGTAGTTCAAGATATTACTTGACTGGCAATGGTGACGCGTTTAAAGGCTCACGAGAAACCAACGGTCAGTTAGAGTTTTATGGCACTAATTACGTTCAAGTACGCAATAATTATACTTGGTTAAATGGCTCATTGATGTTCTTTGATGGTAATGGTCATGCCATGACTGGTGTGCGTTATTATGGCTTAAATATGGAGTATTATGACGCTAATCATAAACAGATTCGAAATAGTTATATGCGAACAGGTAATACTTATTATTATTTGAAAGCTAACGGAGATGCGTTTAAAGGTCTACGTCAATATAGTGCAACGGGGCTTGAGTATTACGGTTCTGATTTTAAACAAGTCCGTCATAACTACGCTACGACTAATGGTTCAACGTACTATTTCAATGGAGATGGAGATGCCATTAAGGGTACACGGATAGTCAATGGTAAGTTGGAATATTATGATAATAATTATAAGCAGGTGCGCAATAATTACGCTTGGTTGGATGGCTCATTGATGTTCTTTGATGATAATGGGCATGCCATGACCGGTGTGCGTTATTATGGTTCAAATATGGAATGTTATGACGCTAATCACAAGCAAATTCGAAATAGCTATGTGAAAACAGGCAACACGTATTATTATATGAAAGCTAACGGAGATGCATTTAAAGGTCTACGTCAATATAGTACAACAGGGCTTGAATATTATGGTTCTGACTTCAAACAAGTCCGTAATCAATCAGTGACTATTGGGGATAAAATTTATCATTTCAATAAAGATGGAGATGCTGATTCAATCCAATCTAAAAATCCAACTACTGCTAGATATGCAAAAAATACGAGTGTGTATATCACAAACAATGCTGACCAATCAGTTAATGGTAATCATAATTTAAAAAAATACGCTGGGCAAAATGTTAAGATAATTAGCGTAACAGCTAACAAACAGTCAAACTGGCTGTACACGGTTGAACTTAACAATGGCACTATTATAAAAGATGTATTCGAACAAGACCTGCAGGAAAGTAAAGTTAATTTTAAAGTGAACACGAATAAATTAATTAATTGGTTCGAAAGTCGTAAGGGAAAGTTAACTTATTCAATGTATGGTTCTCGTAATGGAACAGATGGGACAGCTGATTGTTCCGGATCTGTTGTACAAGCCATTCGTGATGCTGGTGGTACACCATTTACATGGTTGTATAATACCGAGGCAATTCATGCTTATTTAAAAGATAACAGCTACCAGCTCATTGATAACAATGATCCTTATGGTTGGCTGTCAAGGCGTGGTGATATTGTTATTTGGGGTCAACAAGGACATAGTGACGGTGCTGCTGGACACATTGGTATTATCACAAATAACTTAGATAACCCACTGTTCATCTCAACATGCTATATAACGCAAGGACAAAAAGGGACAGCAGTCCAAGAAGTACAATACAATCAATTTGCTTCCAAAAATGGCTATCCATATTATTATGTCTATCGTTTAGCACAATAATACTAAAAAATAATTTTAACAAAACCGCTTGAATTAGTTATTTCTATTCAAGCGGTTTTTATATAGAAATCGGTGCTCAAATGAACTTTACAAAGTGTGATAATTGACATGATCATACTAATATATAGATGACTTTTAACAAATAAGATAAAATTGTTGTGATTTAGTCGTATTTAAGATAAAATTAAAAGGTATTTAAAACATTTGGAGGACTTACAATGTCTAACTGGACAGCAGCTGAGGATCAAAAGAACCAAGGCACATTAGAATTTAAAATTTCACGCGCACAAGTTGAAGCAGGCTTAGAAAAAGCTTTTCAACAAAACAAGAATGACGTTTCTATTCCTGGATTTCGTAAGGGAAAAGTAACCAAGGCACTCTTTTTCTCAAAGTTTGGGGAAGAAGCTTTGTACCAACAGACAATGGATATTGTTTTACCAACTGCATATGAAGCAGCTGTTGATGAATCTGGTATCACACCAGTCGGACGTCCTAACATTGAACCAGTGTCAATGAACAAAGGCGAAGACTGGACAATGAAAGCTGAAATCACAACTGCACCTGAAGTGAAGTTGGGCGAATACTTAAACCTCGAAGTTGAAGCAGCTGACACAGAAGTAACAGATGCTGATGTTGAAGCAGAAATTAAGCATTTACAAGATGGTCAAGCTGAATTGGTTTTGCAAGAAGCTTCAGTTAAGGCTGAAAATGGCGATACTGTTATTCTTGATTTTGATGGTTCAGTAGATGGAGACCATTTTGATGGTGGTCAAGCTGATGACTTCTCATTAGAATTAGGTTCAGGTCAATTTATTCCTGGATTTGAAGAACAATTAGTTGGCCATTCAGCAGGGGAAGATGTTAACGTTACTGTAACATTTCCAAAAGACTATCAAGCAGCAGACCTTGCCAATAAGGAAGCCTTGTTTGAAGTTAAAATACATGAATTGAAGCGTAAGGAATTACCTGAAATTGATGATGAATTTGCCAAGGATGTTGACGAAGAAGTTGAAACTTTAGCTGAATTGAAAGAAAAGACAGCTAAGAAGTTGACTGAAGATAAGGCAGAATCAGCACAAGCAGCTTTTGAAGATGCAGTGATCACAAAAGCAGTTGATAACGCATCAATTGATGGTGATAAAGTGCCTGAAGCAATGATTGATGAAGATGTTCACCGTCAAATTGATCAGTATTTGGCACAATTACAACAACAAGGTATTTCACGTGAAATGTTCTTCCAAATTTCAGGTCAAACTGAAGATGATTTGCACAAGCAATTCGAAGAAGGTGCAGAAACACGCGTTAAAACTAATCTTGTTCTCGAAGCAATTGTTAAGGCAGAAGCTATTGAGCCAAGTGAAGACCAAATTAATGAAGAAGTAACTAACTTGGCAACACAATACAAGATGGAAGCTGCTCAAGTGCGTGCAAACTTGTCAGATTCATTATTGAAGCATGACATTGCCATGCGTGAAGTCATTAAGAGAGTAACTGACTCTGCAAAAGCAAAGTAATATTTTTTTAAAAGCCGTTAGGCTTTTTTTTAATAACTACGGTTAGGAGACATCAAAAGGATATTGTAATGATGCCTAGCTTTCATATGATAAAATTTATACTAAAATGATTGTGTAATCTGTTAGAATAGAATAGTATTTAAACTTGACGCAGTTGTATGATTTAAATGAAATTAAAAGGAAGATAGTATGGCACAGACACCAGATTTGGAAGAAGAAATTTATTGCAGTTTTTGCGGCAAATCTGCGAGTGAAGTACGACAAATTGTTGCTGGACCAAGTGGCATTTATATTTGTAATGAGTGTGTGGATTTAGCAAAAAACATCATGAGTGAGGAATTAACAGTGGATCAAACAGTCACAAAACCGATAACACTAGCATTACCTACACCGCATGAAATCGTTGCAGAATTAAACGATTATGTGATTGGACAAGATGATGCCAAAAAGACACTTGCAGTTGCAGTATATAATCATTATAAACGTATCAATGAAAACTATACACCAACAACTGATGTTGAATTACAAAAATCTAATATTGCTTTGATCGGGCCTACTGGTTCTGGTAAAACATATTTAGCACAAAGCTTAGCTCGTATTTTAGATGTACCTTTTGCGATAGCTGATGCCACAACATTAACAGAAGCTGGTTATGTGGGAGAAGATGTTGAAAACATTGTATTGAAATTATTGCAGTCAGCTAATTTTGATATCGATGCGGCACAACATGGTATTATTTATGTTGATGAAATTGATAAGATTGCAAAAAAATCTGAAAACGTTTCAATTACACGAGATGTTTCAGGTGAAGGTGTCCAACAAGCACTTCTAAAAATGCTAGAAGGCACGATTGCTAGCGTACCACCACAAGGTGGTCGAAAACATCCACAGCAAGAGTTGATTCAAGTAGATACGACCAATATTTTATTTATTGTTGGTGGCGCTTTTGCTGGGATAGATACAATTATTAAAGAACGTTTAGGTGAACGAGTTATTGGATTTGGGTCGGATGCAAACGATAATGCTATCGCCCTAGAATCTGAAAATATCCTTGAACATGTTCAGCCAGAGGATATGACTAAATTTGGTTTAATTCCTGAATTTATTGGCCGGTTACCCATTGTAACTGTATTGGATGAATTAAAAATAGATGATTTGACACGGATTTTGACCGAACCTAAAAATGCTCTGATTAAGCAATACACAGCTTTACTGGGGTTAGATGATGTTGTATTAGAATTTCAACCAGACGCACTAGAAGCGATGGCTGAATTAGCTATTAAACGACATACTGGTGCGCGCGGTTTACGATCAATTATTGAATTAACTATGAAAGATGTCATGTATGATATTCCCAGTCGTGATGATGTTTCAAAAGTCATTATTACCAAAGCCAGTGTTATTGATGGGGAACAACCAGAATTACAGTTGAAAAAGGTGAAATAATGGATGTACACAATGTTGATATGGTGATGAGTGCAGTTTCGGCCGCACAGTATCCAACAGACGGCAAGCCCGAAATTGCATTAGTTGGGCGTTCGAATGTTGGTAAATCATCATTAACTAATACGTTAATTCAACGTAAAAATTTTGCACGAACATCATCACAACCGGGAAAAACACAGACACTAAATTTTTATAATGTCGAAGATAAGTTGTATTTTGTTGATGTTCCTGGCTATGGCTATGCCAAAGTTTCTAAAAAACAGCGTGAAGAATTTGGTCATATGATTGAAGAATATATCACATCACGTAAACAATTACGTGGCGTTGTTAGCTTAGTTGACGCACGCCATGAGCCAAGTGACGATGATGTGTCGATGTATGAATGGTTGCATTATTATAATATTCCAATCTTGATTGTAGCAACAAAGTCAGATAAAATTTCAAAAAGTAAGTTTAACAAGTATGCATCAAATATTAAGCAAACACTTGGTTTTGATGAAGACGAAAGTGATTTTCAGTTTTTTTCATCTGAGACAAAGTATGGTAAAGACCAAGTTTGGAAATGGATTGAAGCACATATATAATCAAAAAAGAGTCCTTAATACCGACTCTTTTTTAGCGCAAAAATAGATATCGTTAATTTTATTAAACGAAGTCAGCATACTGTTAAATATAATAGGAAGAAAGTACCACATTTTACGTAACGGCTTTATGCTATTGACAGATTTGATACAATAAGAGTATGACGAAATTACATTATGCACAAATCATCGTTGACGTACCGACGATGCAAACTAACCAACCGTACACCTATGTTGTACCAGAATCAATGATTGAATCAGTGCGACCTGGTATGCGTGTTGATGTCCCCTTTGGTCATCGACATGTTATGGGATTTGTTGTTGGATTGCGGGCAACAACGGAGTTAGAGACGAACAAATTACGTCATATTAAAAATTTATTAGATTTAACACCAGTTTTGAACACAGAATTATTAAATTTGTCAGCGTATTTAGCGCAAGAAACGTTTGCGTTTCGTATTTCTGTTTTGCAAACGATGTTGCCTAATGCTTTAAAAGCAAGTTATGAACGTATCTTGAAAATTATTGATGATGTTGATGAGGACGTTCGAGACCGTATTTTTAAAGGATTAGATGAGATTGTTTATCAGCCACGCGAATTGAATGTGCGTGATATTGCTACGTTGACTAAACTACGACGTGAACATAAAATCGAAGTATCGGTCAATGTAACTAATCGGTCAAAAATTAAAACACAATTAGCCTATCAATTTAATGGTGATATAGCATTTTTGGAAGATGAACGCCAAGATTTGAGACCAACTGCAAAAAAACAGGTTGAACTATTAATGTTCATTATGGGTCATTTGGAAGAAGTATGGGTAAAAAAAACATTACAAGAAATAATTAGTGTGAGTGATGCCATACTAAATCAAGGTGTCGAAAAAAAATGGTTAAGCAAAAAGAAGGTGGAACAATTACGTGATCCTTTTTCAATGACTGATATTATACCAACGACAGCTTTAACACTTAATGAAGAACAACAAAATGCACTGAATCATATTGTTGCCAGTTTTGATGCGCAACAATATCAACCTTTCTTGTTGGAAGGTATTACAGGTTCTGGTAAGACAGAGGTATATTTACAAGCAGCACAGCATGTTTTTAATCAAGGAAAAACGGTATTATTTCTAGTGCCAGAAATTGCATTAACACCGCAAATGGTTCGCCGTGTGAAATCACGATTTGGTGCACAAACTGCGGTATTACATTCTGGTTTATCTGACGGTGAACGATATGATGAATGGCGTCGCATTGAACGTGGGGATGTTAAAATTGTGGTTGGTGCAAGATCTGCAGTTTTTGCACCATTGAATAATATTGGGCTCATCATTGTTGATGAAGAACATGAAACAACCTATAAA
The DNA here is from genome assembly GCF_000196855.1 of Leuconostoc gasicomitatum LMG 18811. Taxonomy (NCBI): domain Bacteria; kingdom Bacillati; phylum Bacillota; class Bacilli; order Lactobacillales; family Lactobacillaceae; genus Leuconostoc; species Leuconostoc gasicomitatum. The sequence continues at coordinate 1,334,914 of NC_014319.1, read as the reverse complement.
CAGACAGATAATCCACGTTATAATGCACGAGATGTTGCACTTTGGCGTGGTGAATATTATCAAATACCTGTTGTATTGGGTTCAGCCACACCATCGCTGGAAAGTCGTGCACGTGCGCAACGTGGTGTTTATGAATTATTGCGCCTAACACAACGTGCTGGTGGAGCTAAGTTACCGGTAGTTGACGTAATTGACATGAAAGCAACATTAGCAGACGGGCCTGAAACTAATTTTTCTGAGCAACTAAAAAATAAATTGCAAGAGCGTCTAAATCGTGGAGAACAGTCTGTATTAATGTTGAATCGGCGTGGCTTTTCTAGTTTTGTCATGTGTCGCGACTGTGGCTTTGTGCCACGTGATCCTAATTGTAACTTGGCCATGACGTTACATATGGATTCGCATACATTAAAATGCCATTATTGTGGACATGAAGAACCTATTCCAATAATTTGTGCTAATTGTGGTTCAAATCGTATTCGTTATTACGGCACCGGCACTGAGAAAGTCGAAGCAGAACTGGCAACGCTATTACCTGAGGCACGCGTCATTCGTATGGATCAAGATACGACACGTAAAAAAGGGAGCATGGATAAAATGCTGCAGAAATTTGGGGATCATAAGGCTGACATTTTACTTGGGACGCAAATGATTGCTAAGGGTCTTGATTTTCCAGAGGTTACTTTAGTCGGTGTCTTAAATGCTGATACATCATTAGGTTTACCAGATTTTCATGCGAGTGAACGAACTTTTCAATTGTTAACACAAGTTAGTGGTCGTGCTGGTCGTGCTAAAAAGGCAGGTGAGGTATTAGTTCAGACGTTTAATCCACAGCATTATGCGATCGTTTATGCAAAGAAACATGACTATGAAGGATTTTATAAGCAAGAAATGGCTGTCAGGCATGCAGGTAATTATGCACCATATTACTATACTGTTCAAATTCAAGCTAGTCATATTATGGAAAATGAAACTGCAAAACAGATGATACAAATTGCGCGTTGGTTACGTTCTCGTGTCGATGATAAGGTTATTATATTAGGCCCATCACCAAAACCGATTGCGAAATTACGCAATCGTTACTATTTTCAAATTATTTTAAAATTTAAACATCGGCATGAAATGGACGTTTTATTGACAGAATTGCAAAACCGCGCCCAAAAATCAAAAAACGGATTACAATTAATGATCGATCGTGAACCGGTTTCTTTTATGTGACAAATGTATGACAATATTCTATGTTATAATAATTAAGAAGCGAAATACTCGTATTAGCGAGTATTTTTTAGTGATTACAAAGATATAACATGTGCCGGCTTGGTAGTTTAGTCATTGAACAAAGCAATTAAAATGATTGATTCATGTATTGTACAGAAAAGAGGTTCGATCTATCATGACATATTCAGTTGTACTAATGGGAACCCCACAGTTTGCAGTTCCCATCCTAGAAGCATTAATTGCTGATGATAAATATGACGTCAAGGCTGTGGTTACGCAACCAGATAAGCCACAAGGACGTAAACATGTTTTAAAACCTAGTCCAGTTAAGGTTGCAGCATTAGCACATAATTTGCCTGTCTTGCAGCCTGAAAAAATTAGTGGTTCAGATGACATGCAGCAAATCATTGCACTAAATCCAGACTTTATTGTGACTGCGGCTTTTGGCCAATTTCTACCCGATAAATTATTGGAAGCAGCTAAAATAGCCGCTGTTAACACGCATGCCTCATTATTGCCTAAATATCGTGGCGGTGCACCAGTGCATTATGCAATTATGAACGGGGATACCGAGACAGGTGTTTCAATCATGCATATGGTTAAAAAAATGGATGCTGGTGATATTATTGATGTTGTTAAGGTGCCAATTACAAATCAAGATAATGTGGGTACTATGTTTGATAAGCTGAGCTTAGCTGGACGTGATTTACTATTGGCTAATCTACCTAAGATCGCTACTGGTGACATTTCGCCAGTTAAACAAAACGATAATGATGTGTCATTTTCACCTAATATTCCACATCATATGCAAAATTTGAATTTTACAAGTGAAACAGCACAACAAATTGATTGGCATTTGCGTGGTCTTTACCCAACACATCCAGCACATGTGCAAGTTGCAGGACAGCGAGTTAAGCTTATAAAAGTGACTCCGCTGGACGAAAAAACTGATTTATCTGCGGGACATGTTGTTGAAAAAACAAAAAGGCAATTAAAAATTTCGGCAGCTGATCAAACCGTGGTTAGTATTGATAGATTACAACCAGCTGGAAAATCTGAGATGGATATTGTAGCTTATCTAAACGGAGCTGGTAATCAGTTACAAACAGGAGATTTATGGGCAGAGGAGCCAATTAATGAGTGATAAACGTGTTTATAGTGATAATCCCCGTGTGTTAGCAGTACAAACGTTAGCTAAAATTAAAAATGGTGCATACTCTAATTTACAATTGAACCAAGTGATTAAGCAACACCAATTGAGTGAAGCAGATAAACGTTTGTTAACAACACTTGTGTATGGTGTTATTCAGCACCGGATGACATTTGAATATTGGCTGGCGCCATTTGTTGGAGATAAAAAAATTGATGCCTGGGTGCGTGAATTACTGTATTCAGCCATTTTCCAGATGAAATTTTTGGATAAAATTCCAGAACATGCCATTTTTAATGAATCCATTGAAGTGGCTAAGATACTTGGTCATGTAGGTACTGGAAAATATGTGACAGCTATTTTGCATAACATTGGTCGCCAAGGTTTAAGAAATATTTCTGAAATAAAAGAACCAATACAACGTTTGTCTATTGAAAGAAGTTTACCGATTTGGTTAATTGAGACGCTGATCTCACAAAATGGTGAAGAGGCAACGCGTGCAATGCTTGAAACAATCAATGATGCCCCCAAACAATCCATTCGTGTGAATACGACATTAGCAAGTGATGAAGAAGTAGAACAGGCATTGGCAGCTGAAAAGTTTACCACTGTCAAATCACGTGTAGCGGCACATGCTTACATTGTTTCTGGCGGACATGTTGCCAGTTCAAAAGCTTTCCACGATGGTTTATTGACGCTGCAAGATGAAAGTGCTATGTTACCAGTTGAAAGTATGCGTTTGACAGAGAATGTTAAAACGATTCTTGATGCAGCGGCTGCTCCTGGCGGTAAAACGACCCAAATTGCACAGTCTGTTGGTGAAAATGTTACAATTACTGCATTAGATATTCATGAACATAAAATCAAACTAATTCAAAGCAACGCTGAACGACTGCATGTGACAGAAAAAATCCGTACGCGTGTGTTAGACGCGCGTAAAGTACCAACAGAAATAGAACAAAAATTTGATCGTATTTTAGTTGATGCACCGTGCTCAGGTTTTGGTTTACTACGACGCAAACCAGAAATTCGTTACGACAAAACATTAACAGATGTCGAAAATTTAGCGCATTTGCAATTTGAAATCTTAGATTCTGTTAGTCAAAATGTTACTGATAATGGTATGATTGTTTACAGTACATGCACAATTTTGCGTCAAGAGAACGATGATGTTATCACAAAATTCCTATTGAAACATTCAGATTTTGAACTTGTACCAACACAAACATCAAAAAACTTGAAGCCAAACCGTTCTGAAGATGTGCTACATGTTTATCCAAACGATTATCAAACAGATGGCTTTTTCGTTGCAACATTGCAAAAGAAAATGTCGACTGACAACGTATAATCAATTGTCAAAAGAAAAGTAAAAATACATCACGTGAAGCAAGATTTTCGAGTTATTCCCAGAAAATCTTTAGCAGATACGTTTTTAGAAGATAAAATAATCCTATGCAAATAGCATTTCATACTGATTCCGGCGTCAAACGTAATGAAAATCAAGATTACGTTGGTGCATTTACAAACCAAAAAGGCAATGTGATGGTTATGGTGGCCGATGGTGTCACTTCAACTGAGGGTGGGGAAGTTGCTAGTGCCATGGCTGTAGAACATTTTGGTCACGCCTGGGAAAAAACAACAATTGAAACAATCAAGCCATCAATCGCTTGGATCAAAGAAACAGTTGCCCTTGAAAACGATGTCATTATAGAGGCAGGACAACGATTTGATGATTTAAAAACAATGGCCACGACACTCGTACTGGCAATCTTGTTTGATGAACAGGTCGTTATTGGTAATTTGGGCGATTCTAAGGCATTTTTGTTGCATCATAATAGCTTAAAACAAATATCGTTTGACCATAACCTTAAAAATGAACTTGTCCGCACCGGCACAGTTAGCCAAAAGCAAGCTGAAAATGTCCCTAATGCGAACAGTGTGACAAGGTTTTTAGGTGTTGATAGGCACGCAGATATTGAAATTGGACAGCACAAATTTTCTGACGAAGATATGTTGTTTTTAACATCTGATGGTATTACTAAAGTGCTTAATAAAACAACAATTAAGCAAATTATGAGAACGGCAACAACTTTGGATTTGCGTGCACACGAATTGATTCGGTCCGCTAACAACAATGGTGCGTCAGATAATGTGACGGCCCTCTTGGTGAGTCGTAACAATGAAGAGGATACAAAATAATTATGTTACCAGATACAGTGATAGACAATCGTTATAAAATTATCAAATCGCTTGGCGGGGGTGGCATGGCCAATGTTTATTTGGCACATGATGAATTTTTGGATCGTGACGTCACATTTAAGATGATGCGGTTGGATATGAAAAACGATGTTGAGTTAGCCAAACGTTTTCAGCGTGAGGCTATTTCAGCAACGGAATTGGTTCATGATAATATTGTTCAGGTATATGACACTGGGGAATACGAAGGAACACAATATCTGGTGATGGAATATGTAGAAGGTAATGATCTAAAATCATTCATTGCCGAGCACTTTCCAATTCCATATCAACAAGTAGTTGATATCATGACGCAAGTGCTAAGTGCAGTGCAAGCCGCACACGACGCTGACATTATTCATCGTGATTTAAAGCCACAAAATATCTTAATTGACAAACATTGCCAAGTGAAAATCACCGATTTTGGCATCGCCATTGCAAAATCAGTTCAAGATATGACACAAACAAATACTGTTATCGGTTCAGTTCATTATTTATCACCTGAACAAACGCGTGGCGGACTTGCATCAGCAAAATCAGATATATATGCGCTAGGCGTTATGCTTTACGAAATGCTGACCAAACAAGTTCCTTACGAAGGTGACACACCAGTTGCAGTTGCAATGAAACATACGACTGAAGAGATGCCATCTGTTCGTGATTTTGATCCGCGAATTCCGCAAGCCTTAGAAAATGTTATCTTAAAAGCAACAGCCAAAAGACCACAAGATCGTTATTTAAGTGCCGCAGCGATGTCTGAAGATTTAAATACGACATTATCACCTAGGCGCTCAGATGAAATACGATTTGCACCGATGTCAGACACAATAGACGAGACACGCATTATTCCAATGGCTCAAATTCAAGATCAGTTAAAAACTGGTGTGTCATCTGATAAAATTTTTCCAGACGAAGTACCTGAAGAACCCTCTATAAAAGATGTTATTATATCACATGGTAAAAAGGGTTATTCTGTTAAAGATATTGCGCATATTGTTGATCGCACACCCAACTACGTCCGTAGTGTTTTGCGAGGGAATGGCATTAAATTCCGTAAACTCCGTAAATGGCCTTGGGTGCTACTAGGACTTGTTTTAACGGCTCTTGTTGCAATTGTTTTCTTAAATTATCAATCCAATAAAACGACTGTACCAAATGTCATTAATTTGACACAAGATCAGGCGACAATGAAAATCAAAAAAGCTGGTTTGGTTGTTGGCACTGTTAGTTCAACACCGTCAAAAACAATTACTAATGGGCATGTTGTTCGTACAACACGAAGTAGTGGTGCAGAAGCAAAAAAGGGAGATACAATTAATTTGATTATATCTTCTGGACGTGCCAAAGTACGCTTTGGTGATTATGTTGGTTCAGATTATGATGTGACTGCGACACAACTTCGTGCTCAAGGGTACTCTGTTACAAGAAAAGATAGTCCTTCTGATAGTGTGTCAGAAGGTAGAATAATTTTACAGTCTGTTGACGCTAATGGAAAAGTGGATCCGACTGCAACAAATGTTGAATTCACAGTTTCAACTGGCGCGCAACGCATTAATGTACCAGACTTTACCGGGAAAAGTACACAAGAACAAGTTCAAAGTTGGGCCAGTGAACATGATATTGTGGTTAACTTTAATACGCAATATGATGGCAATACAAAAAAAGATCATGTAATTAGTCAGTCTATTCGCGGTGGTTCAAGTATTACCAAAGATATGGTGTTACTTGTGACTATCTCACAAGGCCCTCAAGTTTCATCAAGCGATTCTTCTGATGATTCGAGTTCGTCAAATGAATCATCTTCGTCAAGTAGTTCAAACTCATCTAGTTCATCATCTTCATCAAACAGTGCCTCAAGTAGTAAAAATAAGAACTAAAACAACATCAGTCGATTATAATCGGCTTTTTTGTTATACTAATGATATGAAAACAGGACGAATTATTCGATCATTAAGCGGTTATTATGATATACAAATTTCAAGTGGTGAGGTACAACGTACACGTGCACGTGGTGAGTTTAGAAAATCAGGACAAAAACCGCTTGTTGGTGACTTTGTTGACTTTGAGAGTGAAAATGATGAGGGGCTAATTTGGAAAATTCATCCGAGAGAAAATGTGCTAGTTCGACCACCAATTGCAAATATTGATGTTGCCGTAATTGTAACAGCGCTTAAAGAACCAGATTTTGCACCGAATTTGTTAGATAGGCAATTAGTTGCATTAGCAGCTGCCCGTGTGACACCATTAATTTATTTTACGAAGTCAGATTTATTAACTGAATCAGAGTATATTCATGCAACAGAAGTGTTGAACCGCTATTTAAAAATAGGCTATACGACAATATTACCATCCATAAACAACACAAATAACAATTTTTTTGAATTGCGCTCTGAGTTGCGCGGTAAAGTTGCTGTATTCATGGGGCAAACGGGTGCTGGAAAATCAACACTATTAAATCATTTATCACCTGAGTTAGGCCTTGAAACAGGTGTTGTTTCAAAGGCATTGAGTCGTGGAAAACATACAACTCGGCAAGTAACGCTAATTCAAGTAGATGATGCCTTGATTGCTGATACACCAGGATTTTCATCGTATGAAGTTTTTGATTTTCCGGTTGAACAGTTAGCTGATTATTTTCCTGAATTTGTTGCTGTACGTCAAAATTGTCGTTTTCGTGGATGTTTACATCTCAATGAACCGGGATGTGCCGTCAAGGAAAGCTTAACTCTTGGCGCTATAGCACAATCACGGTATAATAGTTATAAGGCCTTTTACGATTTAATTAAGTCGCAAAAGCCAAGATATAAGACAGATAATCGAAACATTTAGGAAGAAGGAATAGTAACATGGCAGGAATTATTGCACCATCTATATTAAGTGCTGATTATACAAATTTAGAGCGTGATGTGAAGCTTGTGGAAGCCGCTGGTGCGGAATATCTTCATATTGACGTGATGGATGGTAATTTTGTACCATCGATTTCTTATGGTCCAGGTTGGGTTAAACAATTACGTCCAGAAACAAAAATGATGTTAGATGTGCACTTAATGGTCATGAATCCTGAAAAAGTTGTTGATGAATTTGCCGATGCTGGCGCAGATATCATTGGTGTGCACGTGGAGGCAACGCCACATATCCATCGGGCGTTGCAAATGATTAAGAATAAAGGTGTTAAGGCCGAAGTTGTAATCAATCCAGGAACACCTGTATTAGCAATTGAATCAGTTTTGGATATGGTTGACCAAGTGCTTGTGATGACGGTTAATCCTGGCTTTGGCGGACAAAAATTTCTGCCTTCTACAATTGAAAAAATTGCACAATTAAAAGCTATCCGTGAAGAGTTGGGTTATAAATTTGATATCGAAATTGATGGTGGTGTGAATAATGAGACGATCACTGCTGCATTTGAAGCAGGTGCAAATGTCTTTGTTGCAGGATCGTACGTCTATGATAAAATTGATCCTACTGCTAAAATTGCTACCCTGAAAGACCTGATAAAATAATGCAAATTAACATTTTGGCAGGTGGAGCAACTTCTTTATGGCCAAGTGATTTGTTTGATTTTCCAGGTCTTTGGATTGGGGCTGATCGTGGCGCATGGCGCTTATATCAGCATCATATACCGATGTTAATGGCCGTGGGAGACTTTGACTCACTGACGCCTGATGAGTTGCATATCCTTGAATCACATCTAAAAACAAACGAAATTATACATGTTAAGGCTGAGAAAGATGAAACTGATACGGAACTTGCGTTGTTATACGCGCAAGCTCAAAATCCGGATAGCATTAATATTTTTGGTGCAACAGGGGGACGACTGGATCATCTATTAAGTAATTTGTGGTTGTTAGCTGATCCCACTTTTGAAAAAATTGTTGAAAAAACAAAAATTATTGACAATGTTAATAGTGTGAGTTATTTAAAACCAGGTTTAAAAACAGTTAGCAAAATACCAAGTGCAAAATATCTTGGATTTATGCCGCTTAACACAGTTGCTAATTTTAAGATAATTGATGCAAAATACCCATTGGCCTTAACGGATAGTGTTTACAAAATGTGGTCGTCAAATGAGTTTGTCGGTAATATGGTACATGTGAGTTTTGATACCGGCGTTATTATGGTTACGCAAACAAGAGATAAAGTATAATGGTATTAGAAAAGTAAGTAAATCTATGTCTATGAGGATAAAATTATGACAGTGAAAATAATTGAAGATGCAACATTTGAAAAAAAGACAGCCACTGGCGTTAGTATCACAGATTTTTGGGCAACTTGGTGTGGCCCTTGCCGTATGCAATCACCCGTATTAGAAGCGCTTTCTGAAGAAGTGGACAACGTTGATTTTGTTAAAATGGATGTTGATGCTAACCCTGACACACCAGCAAAATTTGGTATTCGTGCCATTCCAACGTTACTCGTTCAAAAAGATGGTGAGGTTGTTGAGCGACTAACTGGTTTCCATACAAAAGATCAATTAGCAGCTGTTTTGTCAAAATATACAAAATAACTTGCCAAAGTGCTTTTAATCTGGTAGAATTTACTAATGTTGTAGAAAGAGCCTTTTTTAAAATAATGGCTCGAAAAGGAGGGTCGAACATGGCAAAAGATGCTATTACAGGCGCACGCACACGTTTTGGTAACCAACGTTCACACGCGTTGAATTCAAGTCGTCGTAGCTGGAAGCCAAACTTGCAAAAAGTGACTGTTAAGATTAACGGTGCTCCCGCAAAGAAAGTTTATTTATCAGCGCGTACTTTGAAGTCTGGATTGAAGACCGGAACTATCGAACGCGTATAAACGGCAGTACGATTGAAGTTGTGCCAGAATATTGTGCATAACTGACATAAAACGACCACCACTCCGGTGGTTTTTTTATGTCAAAGAGTTGATTGCTCGGATACGTTTATTGTTGAGATATGTTAAAATAATAGCAGTAGACCTTTCAAGGAGGAAATACATTAACGCGATTGTTCTCAAACTATTCATGCTACAAATTGATGTGATTATTTCGTAGCATGATGGTTTGTATATTTCTGAGTTAATGTTTTAAATATTATGGCAATCAAAATTAAAACTAAAATTGGTGAAATTACAATTGAAAATGATGTTATCGCGACCATTGTTGGTGGTTCTGCTATTGAGAATCCTGGGGTTGTTGGCATGGCTTCTCGAGCAACATTTCGTGATGGTATGAATCAAATTTTAAATCGCGAAAATTATGCTAAAGGCGTTGTCATTCATCAAGAAGAGAACGGCGTAAACGTAGATGTTTATTTGGTTGCGCAGTATGGTACAAAGTTATCAGAAATTTCTAAATCAGTTCAAGGTAAAGTAAGATATAATCTCGACGCACTACTAGGAATTCACGCAACGGAAGTTAACGTGATTGTTCAAGGTGTTCGCGTCACGGACTAGGAGTATCATGACTAAAATGACGACAATTACCAATGTTGAATTTGGTAAAATGATTAATGCTGCAGCAGCAGCGCTTGCCGCAAATGCGGACACGATTAATAAATTAAATGTTTTTCCGGTGCCAGATGGTGATACAGGGACAAATATGAGTCTGTCAATGGCAAGTGGCGCACAGTATGAGCGCGATGCGTTAGATACAGACATTAGCACGCTTGCTAAAGCAACGTCTAAAGGGCTTTTGATGGGAGCGCGTGGTAATTCTGGCGTTATCCTGTCACAAATATTCCGTGGCTTTTCTAACTCAGTTGAAGGCAAAAAAACGTTATCAGCACGGGATTTAGCTGACGCTTTGATGTCAGGTGCACAAGTGGCTTACAAGTCCGTTATGAAGCCAACAGAGGGTACAATTTTAACAGTCATTCGCGAAGCAGCATCAAAGGCAAATAAAGTAGCTGATGAGACGGATGATTTAGTTAATTTAATGCACGCCGTCAATGAAGCAGCACAAATTGCGCTGGCATCAACACCAGATCTATTACCTGTACTAAAACAAGTTGGTGTCGTGGATTCTGGTGGCCAAGGGCTTGTTTTTGTGTTGCAAGCATTCTACCAAGTATTAAGTGGTGATTTTAATGAAGCAGACCTTAAAACGCCTGATAATGCTGAATTAGATCAAATGGTTAAAGAATTACATGCTGGTGCACAAGCGAACAGTCATTTAGACCCCCAAAGTATAGAATATGGTTATTGCACAGAGATTATGGTGCAAATTGCGAAAGGTACAACATATGATCACGAATTTGATTATGAAACCTTTTACCATCATCTATCACAACTCGGAGATTCGTTACTTGTTATCAATGATGATGAAATTGTTAAAGTTCATGTTCATACAGAAAATCCAGGAGAAATTCTGCGTTGGGGAACCCATTTTGGCTCATTAGTCAAAGTTAAAGTCGATAACATGAGAGATCAGCAGCAAGCAGTTATTGATGCACAGCGCACAGAAGAAGCACAAATGGCTAAAATGGCCGCCGCCGCAGTACCTGCTTCTGATACGGCAGTAATTGCAATTTCATCAGGAGATGGTGTCGCTGAATTATTCAAGAGTTTAGGGGTCCATACAGTTATTTCTGGTGGTCAGACGATGAATCCATCAACGGCTGATATTGTTGATGCAATTAAAGCTACCGGTGCTAAAAGTGCTTTGATTTTACCAAATAATTCAAATATTTTCATGGCTGCTGATCAAGCTGTTGATTTGGCTGATATACCAGTATGTGTTGTCAAAACACGTACTGTTCAGCAAGGTTTAACAGCTATGATGGGATATAATCCGGAAGCAAAATTATCAGACAACGCTGATGAAATGGCTTCAGTGATGTTAGATGTCAAATCAGCCCAAATCACAAAAGCTGTGCGAGATACTAAGCTTAATGATATGATCATTAAGCATGGTGATTGGATGGGAATTCTTGATGGTGAAATTGAAGTTGTGACAAAGAAACTACTTGATGCTGCCAGCCAATCGGTGGCAAAAATGATTGATGATGATTCTGAAATTGTAACAATTATCTATGGTGAAAATACGAATCAAAAGGATGCTGAAAAACTGCAAGAAGCTGTTTTAGCTCTTAATGACGGTCTTGAGGTTGAAATTCATAATGGCAAGCAACCATTATATCCATTCTTAATTTCAGTCGAATAAGCGAGTATAGTAATTCGTATTTAAAAACTCTGGCGCAATTATAATTGCGCCAGAGTTTTTAAATACGAATTACTATAACCAACCTAACGCACTGATTGCAGCATAGAAAACACTACCAACCATTAACAAAACCATGACCCACGACATGATAAGTGTCATTTTTTCGATGCGAGTACGTGACTTTTGAACAGCTTTAGGAACACGATGTTGATTTAATTTTGCATCAATTTCCGCTTGTAATTTAGTATTAATAGGCCGTGCTTTTTGTTCGTCTGTCATATTTCACCTCATTTATAATTCAAAAACAGTGTATCATAATCAGCTATCTAGATGCAATTTTAAAATGATAAGTCAATTAATTTTAGACGATTCATTTATAATTTGTGATAGAAATTCTTGCCTTTTTGTTTAGGTTTAGGTATTGTTATTAAAGTACAGAGAAACTGTGAGGTAAAGTCATGCAGTGGTGGATTTGGCCGTTAAGTGCGGTAAGCTTTATATTATTGGTATTTGTGTTAAATAGATGGACACGTTTTGGTGATCTTAAAATTAAAACGTTAGATATTATTGTCATACCAGTCTGGGTGATATTACATGTTACTATGGGATATTGTTTTGGCATTAGTTTGATTTTATGGTTTCTGTTAGTGTGGTGTTTTGTGGGCGCCGTTTTGTCATGGTTTCTATTACAAAGCAAGTGGCATTGGCGATTGTTTTGGCATAAGTATTGGGAATGGAGTGGACTTGTTGGTACTTTATTACTTTTAATTGTAACAATTGTTGGGTTTTGGCACCACTAATATATTTTCTCGATAAAAACGCTGCTATGCAATAAAAGCAGCGTTTTTTTGTGTGTTAAAATTTACTAAATGATGACAAATTAGTAATTAGGTGGAGGGAAGTGGTGAAATGTGGTAAATTAGTAGTATAGAATTTTTATTGGAGGTGGTCCTGATGTTTATGGGCGAATATTCACATACGCTCGATATAAAGGGGCGACTTATTATTCCAGCAAAATTTCGAAACCAATTAGGCGAGAAGTTTATCGTGACGCGTTGGATGGAACACGCATTACGCGCCATGCCAATGCCAGTTTGGGAAAAATTAGAAAAGCAACTTAACGCGTTACCATTAGGAAAAAAAGAAGCACGTCAATTTAAACGTTTTGTGATGGCAGGGGCCATGGAAGCTGAAATTGACAAACAAGGACGAATTATAATTCCGTCAAACTTAAAAGACTATGCTGGACTTGAAAAAAGTGTGACAGTAACAGGATCTGGGGATTCATTTGAAATTTGGAGTTCAGAAAACTGGCATGATTATACACTTGCTACAGCTGATGATTTTGATGAGATTGCAGAAGGACTAGTTGACTTTGACTTCTAGTTAAAAGGATAAATAGAATGACTGAATTTGAACATGTCACAGTACTCTTAAAAGAAGCAGTTGCATTATTGAATGTAAAACCAGATGGTAATTATGTTGATGCAACTTTAGGTGGCGGTGGTCATACTGGTGAAATTCTTAAGCAACTAGACAATGGTATACTTTATAGTTTTGATCAAGATGATACAGCAATTAAGTATAACGAAGAACAATATGCCGCTGAAATTGCATCAGGTAAATTAGTACTAATCCATCAGAATTTTCGAACACTGACTGAAGCTTTAGCTGAACTGGGTGTGACACAAGTTGATGGCGTACTTTATGATTTAGGCGTCAGTTCAGTACAGTTTGATGATGGACAACGTGGATTTAGTTATAATTACGATGCTGATTTGGATATGCGGATGGACCAACGACAGACGTTAACAGCTAAAACAATTATTAATGAGTGGTCGTTTAATGATATTTTACGTATTTTAAGTCGATATGGAGAAGATCGCTTTCCTAAACAAATTGCACGTAAGATAGAGCATCATCGTGAAAATGGCGTGATTAATACAACATTTGAATTAGTTGATATTATCAAAGAAGCCATTCCAGCTCCAGCTAGACGTAAGGGTGGGCATCCAGCAAAGCGAACCTTTCAAGCATTGAGAATAGCCGTTAATGATGAGCTAGGGGCATTAGAGGATTCTCTGACTCAGTCACTTGATTTGCTGGCACCAGGTGGTCGTATTAGCGCTATCACATTTCAATCACTTGAAGACCGTTTAGTGAAACAAATGTTTCGTGAAAAGACATCAACCCCAGAATTACCAGTTGGTTTACCAGTTTTACCTGGTCAATTCGAAGCAGATTATACTTTATTAACACGTAAACCTATTTTGCCAACTAATGATGAAACACAAACTAATCACAGATCACAATCGGCTAAGTTACGTGGTATCGAACGCAAATAATATTTAGGAGTTGCAAACATGGCACAGAATGCATATCAATATTCAACGGCAGCTGAAGCGCTACCTTTAGCACAACCAAAAACGCGTATAAAGTACAAGGCAGCGCGCTGGACACGAAAAGAGCGATTAATGGTTGCTTTTGTTTCAGCTGTCATTATGATATTGATGGTGGGTGTTGTTTTTTCCAGTATGCAGACGAATGCAGCCCGTTCAAATGCAGCAAACATGCAAACGGAAACTGAGACTACAAGAGAAACTAATAACGCTTTGCGTAGCGATATTCAAAACAAAACAAGTAAGCAAAATTTAGATGAGGTTGCTAAGAAATATAATATGACGTTATCCGATAGTAACGTCAGAAATATTAACCAATAATTATGAAAAATACTATGAGACGGATACCAAATAAAAAAGTTACTAAAAACGCCAAAGTGTTTGGTGGTGTATTACTGGGCGCAATTGTGCTGGTAACTTTAGGGCTTGGTATACGTCTTTTTGTTATAGCGAGTGGTTCGGTTGATGGACATAACTTAAATGATGCAACACGTCGTGCATTTATGGCGAACCAGGTAGTACCAGCAAGCCGTGGCAAAATTTATGATGCTAATGGTCAAGTACTAGCAGAAAACACAACAGTTTATGATATGTATGCTGTACTTGATAAAAAAGTAGCACGTGTTAAAGATACGAAAACTGGTCAATATGTTGATGGTTCTGGTCATGTAGTAGATAAAGAAACTACTGCAGAAAAGCTTAGTAAAATTATTGACATGGATCAAAAAGATATATTAAGTCGATTAGAAAAAAATGTTTATCAAGTTGAGTTTATCTCTACAAAAGTTCAAGCAAGTAAAAATTTAAATATTGATCAGTATAAAAAAATTCGGGCTCTTAAATTACCAGGTATAAATTTCATATCACGACCATCGCGTATATATCCTAATGGCAATATGGCGTCACATTTAATTGGTGCCATGAGTACTAATGACAATAAAAAGAGTGGTCAATCTCAACAAGTTGGGTTTATGGGCATAGAAGCTGCTGAAAATACCTTACTTGCCGGAAAAAATGGCATTAAAAAATATGATGGCCAAGTGGAAAATGTGCAGGATAGTAGGACAGTAAAACCGGGAAATGATGTTTACCTTACGTTAGATAGTTCACTTCAAAATACACTTGAAACACGTATGGATGACTTACTTAAATCGACGAAGGCAAAAGCGACAGTTGGTGTTTTGATGGAAGCTAAAACTGGTCGAATCGTTGCAGCAACGCAACGTCCAAATTTCAATCCCAATGGTAAAACAATTAATCCGGACCTATGGGCTAATTTATTGGACCAAGCCCCTTTTGAGCCTGGATCAACGATGAAAGGTGTTACGCTAGCTGCAGCCATTGATTCAGGAAAATGGCGACCTAATGCCACCTACCCATCTGGGACACTCTTAATTGATGGCAAAAAAGTTGTTGATGCATTTGGGCAAGATCAAGGTACGCTCACTTATCGAGAAGGATTTTGGCGTTCTTCCAACGTTGCATTTGCACGCACTGAACAGCAACTTGGTGCCGCAACTTGGCTTAAGTATCTTGAAAAATTTCGGTTTCTACAATCGACTAAATCAGGTTTAAATGGTGAAGACGCTGGGATTATTTCTTATGCTTATCCTATTGATCAGGCCAATACGGCCTATGGCCAAGGAATTAGTGTGACACCATTACAAATGATTCAAGCCTACTCAGCTATTGCAAATGATGGAAAAGAAGTTAAACCATACTTTGTGGATAAAGTGGTTAATCCTGCAACAGGGGCAGTGCTGCAACAAGGAAAAACAGATACTGTCGCACACCCTATTAAAGCCAGCACAGCACAACAGGTTCGTAAGTACATGATTGATGTTGTTAATCAGGAGACTGGTACTGCAAAGGAATTTGATTTGCGAAAGTTTGGTTATCAAATTGCAGCTAAAACTGGAACAGCACAAATATCTGAAAATGGCCAGTATTTACAAGGATTAAGCAATGCCATTCATTCTGTTATGGTTTTGGCACCAGAAAAAAATCCAAAGTATATTTTCTATATGGCTGTAAAGCAACCTAAGATATTCCCTGATCCAACAATTCAAATAACAATGAATAAGGTATTTCAACCCTTGATGCTTCAGGCTTTAAATAATAGTGATAGTGCTGTAAAATCAAAGACAACGAAACAGACAGTACCTAATGTTGTCGGTCGGTCAATTGCTAAAGCCACGCAAACATTGACTGATGCAGGTTTTAGAACAGCTGTTGTGGGTAATAGTGGCCAAATTGAGAGCCAGTCATTACGACCAGAACAAAAATCATTAACAAATCAACTGGTGATTTTGCATGCAAAAGGTAATACATATTTGCCAGATATGACGGGCTGGAGTTTGACGGATGCACAGTCATTTGCTCGAGAAGTAGGGTTTAAACTCACTTGGTCAGGATCTGGTTATATTGTGGGCCAAACAGTGGCTAAAAATCAGTTAGTTGTGGATACTAGTCAAGTTGCTGTTAGGTTAAAAGAAAAGAAGTAAGGAAAGAATATGTCTGAAAATTTATGGGCGTTGGCCCGTGCACTAATCGTAACAGTGATATTTATGCCATTTCTGATTAAGTTTTTAAAACAATCAAAAGAGCAGGCAGTTATTCGAAAGCTTGGGCCAGACCATCAAGCAAAGTCTGGTACACCTAGCATGGGTGGTGTGCTTTTTGTTGCCGCTGCATGTATTAGTTCACTTATAGGTGGCGGGCTTCATAATGGGTGGCATGGTGTCATGACTATGGTGATTCCGGTAGTTGCATTTTTGGCTTATGCAACTATTGGTGGTATCGATGATACATTAAAATTAATTAACCATGCTGACGATGGTTTTGCTTTTAAGCCAAAGCTAATAGCTCAAACGATTAGTGCAGCAGTTATCATGTTAATTATGTGGCTTATGGGCGTTCCTTTCACATTGTATGTGCCATTGCTTGGAACATTCAATTTAGGCATTTTCTACTTTGTATTTCTTTGGTTTTGGCTTGTTGGCTGGTCAAATGCAACTAATCTTACTGACGGCTTAGATGGTTTATTGGCAGGTATAAGTATTATTGTTTATGCCGCTTATAGTATTATTGCTATGAACATGCATAATCAAATATTAGTTATTTTCAATTTTTCAGTGATTGGTTCCTTGATTGGCTTTTTGATTTTCAATAAACCTACAGCTAAGATCTTCATGGGTGATACTGGTTCGCTTGCTTTAGGAGCTGGTTTAGCCATTGAATCTATTTTGCTCGGTATGCCATTTTCTTTGGTTTGGTTTGGTTTGGTGTTTGTTATCGAAACACTATCAGTTATTATTCAAACAATTGGTTATCATTTCTGGCATAAGCGTATCTTTCCAATGGCACCAATTCACCATTCGTTTGAAAAATTTGGCTGGAGTGAATGGCAAATCGATACCTTGTTTTGGATTTTATCTGTCATTTTAGCAGTTGCTGGTATCTTTTACATGAATTAAAAGCGAGTATACTCGCGTACATAAAATTTTAGAAATCAGGTTATGATGAAAATACAAGATTTTAACAATAAAAAAGTGATGGTATTTGGTTGGGCACGTTCAGGAAAAGCAGCAGCGCAACGTTTGCTTGAACTAGGGGCGCAAGTCACTGTTGTTAATGGTGGCGAATTCGAAGATGACATGGTATATCGACAATTGTTAGCAGCAGGTGTCCAGTTTATTAACCATGATGATGCGGTGTCATTAAATACTTCTTTTGATTATTTAATTAAAAATCCAGGCATTAACTATGAAACAGCCTTGGTTAAACAAGCAAAAAAGCTAAAGATTCCTATTTTGACGGAGGTAGCAGTTGCTTTGAGCTCGTTTGAAGGCCGTTTAATTGCTGTTACGGGTTCAAATGGCAAAACAACAACAACGTCATTAATTCGAGATATGCTTAAAAGTGATGGTCAAAAAGTAACGACTGCTGGGAATATAGGTATTCCAGTCTGCGAGGTTATCAAAGACTTGACAGCAGATGATACACTTTTATTAGAATTATCAAGCTTTCAATTAATGGGCACGCCAGATATACGGCCAGATATTGCATTAATTACGAATATTTTTGCCAATCATTTAGATTATCATGGGACACGTGAAAATTACGTGGCGGCCAAGTTTCAGCTAACAAAAAATCAAACAAGTAATCAATTACTAGTCTTAAATGCAGATGGGCAAGATACAGATGAGTTTATCAAAAAAACACATGCAAAAGTTGTTGCGTTTTCTCGTATCAAAAATGATTATACTGTACGTACAGATAACGTTGATTTAATTATTTCGGATAATCATTTGATGCCGCTCAGTGGTATTAAATTGGTTGGGCCACATAATCTTGAAAATATTGTGGCTGCAGTGACAGTTGCAAAATTAGCAGGTGTGCATGATACGGCGATACGACATGTACTTGAAACATTTGGTGGTGTAGAACATCGATTACAACATGTTTTAACGGATAATGGTGTGGTTTTTTACAATGATTCAAAAGCGACAGATATTGAAGCGACACAAACAGCGTTAAATAGTTTTCACCAACCAACGATATGGTTAGCCGGGGGATTAGATCGTGGGGATGACTTGATGAGATTATTACCAAATTTATCACATGTGAAGGCTGTTATTGCCTTTGGTGAGACGCAGCAAAAAATTGTCGCTGTTGCACGTGCTGCTAATAAACCAGTTATTACTGTGGATGACGTTGAACAAGCTGTACCAGTTGCCGTGAAACTTGCCGTAACTGGAGATGTCGTGTTACTGTCACCAGCAGCAGCTAGCTGGGATCAATATAAAAGTTTTGAGGAGCGCGGTGAACGTTATGTTACTGAGTTAAAGAAAGTGTTGGGGCTATAATATGCGTGTAATTTTATCGGGTGGTGGCACAGGCGGCCATATTTATCCAGCTTTAGCATTGGCTGAAGTGATTAAGCAACATGAACCAGACTCAGAATTTTTATATGTTGGTTCGGAACGCGGAGTGGAATCTAATATTGTACCAGCAACTGGTATGGCTTTTGATAAGCTATCTGTCCAAGGATTTAAGCGGTCATTATCATTAGATAATGTTAAAACAGTTAATTTATTTTTGAGAGCAGTCAAGCAATCTAAAAAGATTATTAAAGATTTTAAGCCAGACGTTGTTGTTGGTACAGGTGGTTATGTCGCCGGGGCAGTAGTATATGCTGCGCAACGTATGCATATTCCAACTGTGATTCATGAACAAAATTCTGTTGCTGGTGTAACAAATAAATTTTTGGCGCGTGGTGCAAGCAAAATTGGTGTTGCTTTTGATGTTGCTAAACAACAATTTCCAGCAGGAAAAGTGACACTTGTTGGTAACCCTCGTGCGCAGCAAGTTGCACACATTGTATCAACGTTTTCTTGGCAAACTTTGGGCTTGCGAGATGACAAATCAACGCTTTTAATTTTTGGTGGCTCACAAGGCGCACCAGCTATCAATTCAGCAGTTATTGAAGCTATGAATACTTTTAATTTAAGAAATTATCAAGTTGTCGTAGTGACAGGGCCTAAGCGATATGACAATGTGTTATCACAACTAAATAGTCAGGGTATTGCTGTCGCTGATAATGTTCGCATTCTGCCATATATTGATAATATGCCAGAAGTGCTAGCAAAAACCAATGCGATTGTATCCAGAGCTGGGGCAACGTCAATTGCTGAAATCACAGCATTAGGCATTCCATCGATTTTAGTGCCAAGCCTTCATGTTACTGGCAATCATCAAACGAAAAATGCACAAAGCTTGGTCGATGATGGTGCTGCACTAGTAATAGCAGAAACAGATTTAAATGGAGAAACACTAATAACAGCTGTTGATTCATTATTGTTGAATGATAAAGCCAGCGAAAATATGGCGGCACAAGTTGCAAAAGTGGGAATACCTGATGCAGGTGATAGATTGTATAACTTAATACAAGATGCCATTTTAGAAAAGAAAGATTAAAATAGTGCATGTTTTAAAAGACAAAAAGATACTGAAAACAAAACGACCGCGACAACTTTGGATAAGCTTAGCGGCTTTTGTGGTGTTTATAGTCGGTATCGTGCTCCTATTACAGCCATGGCGAACAATTAAAACAGTTAATATCAATACCATGATGATACCAACTGATAAAATTGCAACGTATGCAAATATCAATCAGAAAACACCATACTGGCGTATAGTGGGCCAGACAAAGTTTATTGCACAACATATCGTTAGACAAGATGATCAAATTGATTCAGCTCAGGTCACATTACAGGGGAATAATGTTAACATTGACATTGTTGAGAAAGTAACTGCAGGTTATGTTGAACAAGGGCATAATTGGTATATTATTAATCGTGAGGGAATGTTTAAAAAGGTTCAAACCCCTGAAGGCAATGCACCTGTATATGCCAACTTTAAAACAA
This sequence comes from Leuconostoc gasicomitatum LMG 18811, assembly GCF_000196855.1. Lineage (NCBI taxonomy): Bacteria > Bacillati > Bacillota > Bacilli > Lactobacillales > Lactobacillaceae > Leuconostoc > Leuconostoc gasicomitatum. The sequence goes on along the minus strand of NC_014319.1, from coordinate 1,314,364 downwards.
ACAAAGATGTTAAAAAACTAGCTAAAGCGTTTGTATCATTAGAATTAACGTTACGTCAAAATATTAGTCAGATCATTTTTTCGCCTAATAAAGATAATGCTAACCGGCTCATAATTATTATGAATGATGGGAATACTGTTTATGCAACGTTAGATACATTTGGTAAAAAAATTAATTATTATCCTGGAATTGCTGCACAAATGCCTGTTAAGGGTATTGTTGATTTGCAATTTGGTGCCTATTCATATGCTTATGGCACCTCACAGGCAAATACAACGAATAAAAAAAGCGACCATAAAGACAAACAAAAGTGAGAATTTGTGGCGTAATAGCTATAACTTATGATATTATTATAGTTAGGTATATTTTATTAAAAAATAATTTTGTAAAGGGGCACGACGCATGAATAATTCAGGCGTGACGGTGGGTTTAGACATTGGTACCACATCCATCAAAGTAGTCATTGCGCAAACAACTGGTAATCAATTCAACGTGATTGGTGCAGGAAATGCACCTTCGCGAGGTTTACGTAAGGGCGTGATCGTGGACATTGATGCAACTGCCAGTGCGATCCGCGAAGCGATTGAACAAGCACAAGAAAAAGCGAATTTTCAAATTAATGAAGTAATTGTAGGAATTCCTGCAAATCAAATTGAAATGGTTCATGTCGAAGGCCTCGTTTCGATTGCTAATCAAAATAAACGTATTACTTACGCTGATGTACAAAATGTGGCAAAGCAGGCTTTATCGCATAATGTATCGTCAGATCATGATGTTATTGATTTAATTGCTGAGGAATTTATTGTAGATGGTTTTGATGGTATAAAAGATCCGCATGAAATGATTGGTGTGCGACTTGAATTACACGGAACAGCCTTTGTTGGACCAAGCAAGATTTTAGATAATACACGTATGGCAATTCAAAAAGCAGGTTTGAAGCTACATGAATTTGTTTTGGCACCATTGGCCATTGGCACTAGCATTTTAAATGATGGTGAACAGGACTTTGGAACTGTGTTAATAGATCTCGGTGGTGGACAAACCACGACATCCGTTATACATGATCGTAAGTTGAAGTTTAATCATGTAGACCTCGAAGGTGGGGATAATGTTACTAAAGATATTTCAACAGTTCTAGGTATATCTTATACACATGCTGAAAAAATCAAACGTGATTTTGGATATGCCGATCCAACTCAAGCAAGTTCTGACAAAGAATTTTCTGTTGAAGTTGTTGGAGATAATACGCCTCAATTAGTTAATGAACACTATCTTTCAGAAATTATTGCCGCAAGGTTAGAACAAATATATATGCGTGCATTTGATCCGCTGAGCACGGTTAACGGTTTGAACATGCCAGGTGGGATTGTTTTAACTGGTGGGAATGCAGCTTTGCCACGCATGGTTGACTATGCTAAAACTATTTTGGGTGACAATGTACGACTTTTTATCCCTGATCAAATTGGATTGCGTCATCCTTCTTATACACGCGCAATGGCGTATGCGATGTTTGCCTCGCGTGAAAGTATGACACAACAGGTCATTAAACAAGTTATTATGTCACATCGTGAAGATACTGATAGTATGCAATCTATACCATCAGTATCCAAACAATCACATGAATACGTAGAAACATCTGAGTCAACCGATCAGCCGTTATACAATTATGATGGCAAGCAAGATGACCAACCACGGCAAAGTATTTTTAGCCGTTTAATACAAACAATTAAGAATTTATTTCGAGAAGATTAGTATAATTAAGGAGACAACTTATGGATTTTTCAATTGATGACGCCCAGGAAACAGGTGCAATCATTAAAGTTATCGGTGTTGGTGGTGGTGGATCAAACGCTGTCAATCATATGATCGAAGAAGGTGTTAGTGGCGTTGAGTTTATCGTTGCTAACACTGATGTACAAGCCTTGGATAAATCTAAGGCTGATATTAAAATTCAAATTGGACCAAAATTAACAGGTGGTTTAGGTGCTGGTTCAAATCCTGAACGTGGAACTAAAGCTGCCGAAGAATCATCTGAAGATATTGCTTCAGCAATTTCAGGTGCAGATATGATTGTTATCACGGCTGGTATGGGTGGTGGAACTGGAAACGGTGCAGCACCAGTTGTCGCGCGTATAGCTAAAGAGCAAGGCGCTTTAACTGTTGCTGTGGTGACACGCCCATTCAAGTGGGAAGGGCCAAAACGTGGTCGTTTCGCTGCTGAAGGATTACAAGCGTTGTCCGAATCAGTTGATTCATTGATTGTGATTACTAACGAACGTTTAAAAGATCGTATTGATTTACGTACACCACTGTCAGAGGCCTTTAAAGTTGTTGATGAAGTTGTGGCTCAAGGTGTTCGAGGTATCTCAGAACTAATTACAAATCCAGGCTTCATTAATCTTGATTTTGCTGATGTGAAAACTGTTATGCAAGATGCCGGACCTGCATTAATGGGTGTTGGCCAAGCTAGCGGCGAAACACGTGCCGCTGATGCAACGAAGCAGGCTATTTCCTCACCATTGCTTGAAGTAGACATGTCAGGTGCTGAAGATGTTTTGCTAAATATTACTGGTGGATTGGATATGTCATTGTTTGAAGCACAAACAGCCTCAGAAGTGATTGCTCAAGAAGCAGGACGTGAGGTCAATGTTATTTTCGGTACCTCTATTGATGAAAATCTAGGTGATTCAATTCGTGTGACAGTAATTGCAACTGGTCTTCAGAATGTCACAGTAGATTCTGCAGCAAAAAAAGCTGCTGCACCAAAAGCAAACGCTGCTAAAGTATTTGGTACGACAAGTAACAATGTAACACCAGCAACACCAAACACATCAATATTTGAAAAACCAGCAACTGAGCCTGTTAAATCAACGACACCAGCGCCACAAAATGATCCATTTGCTGATTGGAATATTAGTGGTGCTTCAAAAGATGCGTTTGCTGATGATGAACGGTTTGATGGTGTACAAAAACAAGCCTTTGATGTGTTTAACACACCGACATCCAATGAAACACCAGTAGATTTTTCAAACAATGACGATGATACTGAACAACCACCATTCTTTAAAAAGCGTTAATAAAAAAACGTGAGTTGTGTATATTTTGATTGTGTTATATAACGATGAGATACAATCATTGTCGTGTACATGGTGAGCTGCAACCTGCGTGTTTAAGGAGAAATTATGGCATTAGGCGATACAATTAAACGTCTTTTTAGTAATGATGAAGATGATTTATATGAAGATAGCTATAACGATAGTAGCTATCAAGAACAACCACAACATCAACAACCAGTGCAACAAACATCACAGCAGCAAGCAGCCTATTTTGGCCGTCAATCGGCACAATCAACAATGACAGATCCAGGTAATGCTAATAGTAAAATTGCATTATTTGAACCTAAAGTATATTCAGATTCTAGAGATATTGCTTCTCAGATATTAGGTGGAGAGGCAGTAATTGTTAATTTTACGCAAATAGATGAAGCACAAGCTAAAAGAATATTGGATTTTCTAGGTGGTGCTATATATGCAGTCAATGGGGAAATTGAACGTATAGGTCAGTCTATCTTTTTAGTGACACCTGCAACTTTTGAAATTTCAGGGACGTTGACAGATAATTTAGAACCGAATACACGGTATTAACATATGCTAGAAATACTAAATTGGATTGTACGTATCGCAAATTACTATGAATATGCAATTGTTATTTATGTCTTAATGTCCTGGTTACCTGGCGCCCAACAATCAGTGTTTGGCAAATGGCTTCAACGAATTGTTTCACCCTATCTAAACTTATTTCGAATAATACCACCAATTGGTGGTATTATTGACATTTCGCCAATTGTTGCCATTTTGGCATTGAATTTTGCAATTAGTGGTTTGTCTCATCTGGTGTTACTTTTCCTATAATATGATAGATGATTTTTCAACAATTGAACAGCACTTTCGACCAGAAGAAGTCGCATTTATTCAGCAAGCAAGTGATTGGATTCGTCAAAGTGAAGATGAGTATCGGGGTATTCTAACACGTTTTTTAAATCCTCGAGAACAATATATTTTACAAACTCTAGTTAATCGTTCAGACAATTTACAGGTGCATTATAATGGTGCCACTAGTAATACTGAAAATCAGCGTGCTGTCATAGCACCAGATTTTTATACTGTTGCATTATCAGACTTTGAATTAGCAGTTCTTGAAATTAAATATCCGGTAAAATTCGCTGAGTTACATCATTCAATGATTCTAGGTGCGTTTATGAGTGCTGGTATAAAACGTGAAGTTATCGGTGATATTTTATCTAATGATAAGAAATGGCAAGTCATTGTTGATGCAAAAATGATAACCTATATTCAACAAACAGTTCAAAAAATTGGACGAATTAAAATTGAATTGATTGCACGTGATTTGAAAGATGTCATTGCGGTTCATGATGATTGGAACGAAATATTTTTATTATTGTCATCTTTACGAATTGACACGACTATTTCAATGGCTTTTAATATATCACGTAGTGTAGCAAAATCATTAATTGAACAGCAACAAGTTCGAGTTAATTGGACAACGATTGTTAAGCCTGATCATGTTGTAGCAATGGGGGATATCGTATCTGTTCGTAAATATGGTCGTCTACAACTTAAAATGTGTGATGGGTTTAGCAAAAAAGATAAAATTAAGGCAATTGTAAATATCATTCGACGTTAAGTTAACTCGAGTTATATCAAAATTAAAAGGAGACCAAGATGGTACTAACACCTGATGAAATTTTGAAGCATGAATTTACTAAAAAGGGTTCACGTGCATATATTGCATCTGAAGTTGATTCGTTTTTAGACCAAGTTAATGGTGATTATGAAACTATTATTACTGAACGTGATAAACTTTTAAATGATAATGATCAGTTACAAGTTAAAGTTGATGGTCTAGAGGCAAAGCGTGAGCAAGTCAACCAATCAATTTTTGTCGCTCAAGAAGCTGCTGATCGTTTGAGAAAAGAAGCTGATGGCGAAGTAAAAAAACAATTAACACATGCTCAAGAAGCAGCCACAAAGATTATTAGTGATGCACGTACAAAGGCTGAAGCTGAAGCAACAAGCTTAGCACAAGAAAATGAAGGTCTGATTAAAGAACAAAATGAATTAAGAACTGAAGTTGAAAATTTTAAAAATTCATTCTTGAAATTATTGGAACTTCAGCGTAAACTATTAGAAAATGATGATTTAGCTGAAGCAGTTCATCGTTTGCCAATTGGACAAGCAACGGCTGATCGTATTGATAAAATAGCAACAATTGAAAAAGAGCCTGTTAGGTCAATGATAACAAGTGAATCTGAACCTGATTCTACAGAAACAGAAAATGAGGAAACTGTTCCTGAGCAAGGACCAATTGTGGTGTTTCCCGAAGCAAGTGAAAACGAAGACAAAAAATTATAAGAAGCATAACACAATAAGAATGGCATACATACGTGCAGCGAGTCATGGTGGTTGGAGATGACCGTCCCTGTAGCCTTTTAAATCAGTTATGAATTTGTTAGACTGAAATTTAAGTAAGTTTAACCGGTGCAGACCGTTAATGCTGATTTGAGAGTTGTTTACTTGTAGACAACTAAAACTGGGTGGTACCACGTGAAAACGTCCCTGTGTTGTAAAACACAGGGACGTTTTTTATTGTTTTAGGGCACCTTATTATTTTGTCACTAACGCTAATTTATACATAGGAGATAGTATTATGAAATATAAAGATACACTTAATCTTGGAAAAACGGCATTTCCAATGCGCGGATCATTGCCAAAAACTGAGCCAATTCGTCAACAAAAGTGGTATGATTCTGATTTGTATAATCAACGTCTGTCACAAAATGAAAACAAGCCACATTTTAATTTACATGATGGCCCACCGTATGCTAATGGAAATATTCATTTAGGTCATGCGTTGAATAAAATTTCAAAAGACATTATTGTGCGTTATAAAAATATGGCTGGTTTTTATGCACCCTATGTTCCAGGATGGGATACACATGGTTTACCAATTGAACAGCAGTTAACAAAGGCTGGTCACGATCGTAAAACAATGCCTAAAGCTGAATGGCGAAATTTAGCAAAAGATTTTGCCTTGGAACAAGTTGATAAGCAAAAAAATGATTTTAAACGTTTAGGAATTATGGCTGATTGGCAGAATCCATATATCACATTGCAACCAGAATTCGAGGCGGCACAGTTACGTGTTTTTGGTGAAATGGCTAGTAAAGGTTATATATTCAAGGGATCAAAACCAGTTTATTGGTCGTGGTCATCAGAATCTGCTTTAGCGGAAGCGGAAATTGAATATCATGACATCAATTCAACATCTTTGTACTATGCTAATCAGGTGAAAGATGGTCGTGGTATTTTAGATTCTGATACTTATTTTGTGGTTTGGACAACTACGCCATTTACAGTGACAGCCTCACGAGGTATTACTCTTGGACCTGATATGGATTATTCAGTGATTCAACCAGCAGGAGAGACTCGCAAATTTGTCGTTGCTACAGGGCGTTTAGAGGTCATTGCGCCATTGTTTGGTTGGGATAAATATAAGACTTTAGCAACATATAAAGGCGAAGAATTGGATCGCATTACAGCGTATCATCCATGGGACCTTGATGCTGAAGAATTAGTTATGAATGCAGATCACGTTACTCTTGATTCGGGTACTGGTTTAGTTCATACTGCGCCTGGTTTTGGTGAGGATGATTTTAATGTTGGTAAGCAGTACGGTCTAGAAGTTGTTGTTACAGTCGATGAAAAAGGGTATATGACTAAAAATGCCGGACCGGATTTTGAAGGCAAGTTTTACGATGATGTTGTTGGCCTTGTCATCAACAAATTGACCACGGCTAATTTGTTCTTGGCTAAAGAAAAAATTACGCATTCTTATCCGTTTGATTGGCGTACAAAAAAGCCTATTATTTGGCGTGCTGTGCCACAATGGTTTGCATCTGTAGGTAAGTTCCGTCAAAATATTTTGGATGAATTAGATCATGTCAATTTTTTCCCTGAATGGGGGAAGAAGCGTTTGTATAATATGATTCGTGATCGTGGCGATTGGGTTATTTCACGTCAACGTGTTTGGGGTGTGCCATTACCCATTTTTTATGCAGAGGACAAAACGCCTATTTTAGATCAAACGATTATTAATCATGTAGCTGATTTATTTGAAGCACATGGTTCGAATTATTGGTTTGAGCATGAGGCTAAAGACTTATTACCTGAGGGCTATACCAACGCACACTCACCTCATGGGCAGTTTACTAAAGAAGAAGATATTATGGATGTTTGGTTTGATTCAGGTTCTTCTTGGTCTGGTGTCATGAATACGCGTGATCAATTAGATTATCCCGCAGACTTATATTTAGAAGGATCAGATCAATATCGCGGTTGGTTTAATTCCTCATTGATTACTTCGGTAGCTGTTACAGGGCATGCACCCTACAAAAATGTACTGTCTCAAGGATTCACTTTGGATGGTAAGGGCAACAAAATGTCTAAATCACTTGGTAATACCATATCACCACTTGATGTAGCCGACAAAATGGGTATTGAAATTTTGCGGTTATGGACAATTTCAGTTGATACATCACAAGATATGCCAGTATCAAATGATATTTTAAAACAAGTATCTGAAAGCTATCGTAAGTTACGTAATACTTTGAGATTTTTAATGGCTAATACGGCTGATTTTAACTATACAACAGATGCGATTACTTTTACTGACAGAGCTGGGCATGACCAATATTTCTCAGTCGTTTTAAATAATTTTATTAAAAACGTTCGTGATTCATATGATAATTATCAATTTAATGATATTTTTAAACGTGTTATTAATTTTGTTAACGTTGACTTGTCAGCATTCTATTTGGATATTGCCAAAGACGTTGTCTATGTTGAAGCACCATCTGGACATGCACGTCGTTCAATGCAAACAGTCTTTTATGAGACATTAATAGCATTGACAAAGTTATTGCTGCCTGTATTACCTCATACATCTGAAGAAGTTTGGGAATATTTGCCACATGAAAAATTAGGTTTTGCTTATCTTTCTGACATGCCAGAGGTCCAAAATCTTGGTGACACAAGTAAGTTATTGAAAAATTGGTCGATGTTTATGTCAATGAGAGATGCAGTTAACAAGGCGCTTGAAGAAGCACGAACGGCCGAACTAATTGGTAAAAATGCCGAGGCAGCCTTGACATTGTATTTGACAACAGAACAGCAACAACTGTTGTCTGATTTAAATGCTAACGTCCGTTTACTTTTGATGGTTTCTCAGTTATACATTGTTGATGCTAAAACAGCAGTTGACGTAAAATCATATGATGGTGTTTTGATCTCAGTGAAACATGCCGTTGGTGGTGTGTCACCGCGTGATCGTATGTTTCATGAGGATATTGGTGCAGATTCATCATTTCCAAATTTGTCAAAGCATGAAGCAGATATTATACGTGAGTTCTATCCAGAAGCATTGATTGAAGGATTAGAATAAAATTAGTATTAGCGTTACGTTTCGAAAACTCACAATAAATAGTTAATGAATTACATTGTTTGAAAATGCCAAAATGTCCTCTCAAAGTTAATACAGGTTAAATTTTTAAATGAACGTATGGCTTTAATTATGACAAAAATTTGATTATGAAAGAGAACAGGCACGTATAAACTAAATGAATACACTGTTAATTCGAATTAACAGTGTATTTTTGTTGTGTTTGAGTGTCCTTCTAAGATACAATGTAAATATAAATAAAAAAGGGCGGCTATTTTTTTAATAGCCGAAAAAACTATGACAAATCAAAAAATAAAATATTATGTGGTGACAACTTTATTTGTTGCGATTGTTTTGCTTCAGATGATTGTGCCATGGCTTGGCGTGATGCCATTAGGTGCATTCGTAATTGGTGCGAGCGCAACAATTATACAATTTACAGTGGCATTAGCTGGTATTTTATTGGGACCTAAATACGGTGCTGTTGTTGGTTTATTTTGGGGAATAATGTCGTTTATTAACGCGTTAACACACCCAGGAACAATTGGTTCACTAATGTTTCAAAATCCTTTTACAGCATTAGTTCCACGTGTGCTAGTCGGCTTTCTAGTTGGGTTATTATTTAATTATTTTTTACGTAAACGATCAGGAACAATTAGGACGCTTGGATTAGGCATTCTTGGTGTTGTAGCGGCACTTATCAATACAGTTGGTGTTGTTATTTTAACGACGATTGGTTTTACTGTAATGCATACAAATTTTACAGGTATTCCTAATCAAAATCTGTTGAGCTGGTTAATTGGTATTGTGTCATTTAATGCTATTTTTGAAATGATTGTTGGATTTATTTTGATTACTGTTGTTGGTAATGTGTTATTACCAGTGGCTGAACGCGCAAATATTAAAGGTTAATATAGATCGAGAGCAATAAAAAAACACGACTTTTAGTCGTGTTTTTTGATGCACTAACCCAGACTCGAACTGGGAGCAAAGACTTAGGAGGTCCCCGTTTTATCCTGTTAAACTATTAGTGCGAACTATCATATTATACCTTAGTTTTAATAAAAAATAAAATAGAAGTTGAGTTAATATGTATCATCTCATCAGTGTTTATTAAAAAGTATTCTTGATTGTAGATGAATTCAAAAAAGTTAAGTGGCTGTTGACACATTTTAAGTCGTGTGTTTTAATTAGTATATTAAATTATAGAAAGATAAAACACATGAAAAAGCAATCTTATACAACAACACAAATTATTATCAGCATTATCATTATGTCATGATGGGTGCTGACAGTTTGTTGTGCCTATCAATTATTAATTGATAGGCAGCTGATCATGTAAAGGTCACACTGCTTAAAAAGCAGTGTGACCTTTTTGTTTTAAATAAGGAGGAGAGTATTATGACATTAACATTAGAACAAGAAAAATTGGTGCAACATTTATTCACTGCATGTCAAACAAATAAACCATTGGATCGTGACACTTATGTTGGCGTGGTTAATGATTTTGATACTGCTTATGCAGTACAAGATGCTGTGATGTCTTTAAAGGAGGAACCAACGGCTGGCTATAAAGTGTCGTTAACTTCACCAAAAACACAGGCAATGTTTGATTCAAATTCTCCACTTTATGGTGCCCAGATTGTATCACGTTTTCTAAAAACAGAAGCGGCATTATCTTTAGGAGACTATAATGAACCACTTGTAGAAGTTGAATTACAGTTCACAGCTAAGTCGGCATTAACAGTGGACATGGATCTTGAGGCGTTACTAGTTAATACAACTGTTGCACCGACACTTGAAGTACCTGATTCAAGATTTGAAAATTGGTTTCCAACACTAGATAAGTTTTTAGTTTTGAGTGATTCGGCTGTTGGTGGGGCAGTAGTTTCAGGAGCAGAAAAAGATGGTGCAAACTTAAAAGTTACAGATTTAGTTAAAATTCAAGCTGAATTAACACACAATGGGCATCAAAAAGGGAATGGATTCGGCTCTGAGGTTCTTGGGAATCCATTAATAGCGTTACAATGGCTAGTACGTAAATTAGCAGAGCAAGGAAAAAAATTTCCTGTTGGGACACGCGCTTCGACAGGGACGTTCATGTTGCCTTTTAATTTAGTTGCGGGGGAATGGCGTGCCACATTTTCAGAAGGTTTTGGTGATGTGGTCATGCATGTTATAGAAACCAAATAATGGTAGAAAAAAACTTGAAAACAGTTTGTGTTGGTCACATCGCTTATTTTTGTTATGTTCTTTGGTGCTAGAAATCTTATTCTTCCAGTATAATTAGGACAACTATCTGGTGATAATTTAGGATTAGTAACACTTGGTTTTTAGAAATGGGAATTATCGTTTCATCTATGATACCAAAATATCCAAGACATGACGGTAATCCTGATTTATAATTAGTATTTTTCAGTATTATTGAGAACGACAGATTTTATGCTAAAATCTCGTAATTAAGATAATGTCAGTTGGTTAACAGAAAAAATTTCAATAAGCTATCGTTAGCGTTGTTACTTTGTAGGAGGATTTTTTGCTATAATGAAGTAGATAAATTAATTTGAAAGGAAATGCGTCGTAATTTACATTTTACACGCTTAATATAAACATTATGGGAAAATTTATCGAAATGGATCATCCATTGATTCAGCATAAACTAACAATGATTCGTAATAAGAATGTCGGGACAAAAGATTTCCGAGCACTTGTTGATGAAATTGCAATGCTTATGACATATGAAGCAAGTCGTGATTTGCAGTTGGAAGATGTTGTTGTGCAAACACCTGTGGCGACAACGACAAAAAAGCAACTAGCAGGTAAAAAACTTGCTGTTGTACCTATTTTGCGTGCTGGATTAGGAATGGTAGATGGGATTGTACAATTGATTCCTGCAGCAAAAATTGGGCATATCGGTATGTACCGTGATGAAGAAACCTTGGAACCAGTAGAATACTTTATTAAATTACCAGAAGATATTGATCAGCGTGATGTGTTACTAGTTGATCCAATGCTTGCTACTGGTGGTTCAGCAAAAGATGCTATTGTTGCTTTGAAAAAGCGTGGTGCCAAACATATTAAATTGATTACTTTGGTTTCAGCACCTGAAGGGGTTAAGGCAGTGCAAGAGGCCCATCCTGACGTTGATATTTATACGGGATCATTAGATGATGGCTTGGATAAGAACGGGTATATTATTCCAGGACTAGGCGATGCTGGTGATCGATTGTTTGGAACAATGTAATTTAGGATTAAAAGATTGATGATAACATCAATCTTTTTTATGTATTTATAATGATAAAAATAAAACTATTGACATTTTAAATTTATATCTGTATAGTATTACACATCAAGAAGTAAGCAAGTAATTGCTCAGTAATAAGGAGAGATAACATGATTAAAGCTTTTTATAAACAAGTGAACAGTGCACTTCTCCTCAACCTCCTTCTCATTTGAGTCTAGTTGGTTGTTATTTGAGCAAGATCAGCTACTAGACTTTAAAAGTAAGTTTATGTAGCTGGTTAGGAATATGACGTGAAAACGTCCTAACGAGCAATCGTTGGGGCGTTTTTCTTTTTCTCCAATGATTGTATTGCTCAACTGAAGTGTAAATTGAACTTAAGCACATATTAAAAGGAGATTAGAATTATGGCACAAAACGCAATATCAAATGTACGTCAGGTTGAAGCAGAAAATATTAAGGGCAAAGTCAATGAATCAAAAGAGTCAATTCGTGACACGGTTTATAAAGTCAGTGCGGCTGTTTCAAATGCTATTTTGGTTACTTTAGGCATGGGGTTGTTGTTGCAAACAATAGCAGGGTTTATCAATTGGGCACCGATGGTTCAAATGGGGGCAATTACTAAAATTATGTTGCCGGCTGCATTTGGCGCCGCAATTGCATCACAAATGAAGACAAATACAATGGTTATGTTTAGTGCAATGGCTGCGTCAACGGTTGGTGCCAACGCTGTTTTTTTCACCGATAAAGCTGTGCAAGGTGTAACGGCAACTGGGTATGCAGGTGCGCAAGCTGCTGGTTCAGCTGTGATGACTACTGGACAACCTATTTCGGCTGTTATTGCTGGTGTTATTGCTGTATTATTTGGTAAGTGGTTGAGTGGTAAAACACCATTGGATATGGTAATTGTTCCGGCTGCAACGACAATTGTTGGTACAGTGTCAGGCTATTATTTGGCAGCAGTGACAACGCCAGCATTAGTTGCAGTTGGAAAGTTTATTGCTTCTAGTGTTGCTATCAACCCAATTATTGGCACTGCGATAGTTGCGATGGTGTTTGGGGCTATGACAATGACACCTGCTTCTGCAGCAGCCTTGGCTGTGGCAATTGGTGCAACTGGCGTGACATCACCTCAAGCTGCAGGCGCAATATTAATCGGAACAACAGCTGTGTTCGTTGGTTTTCCTGCAATGTCATTTCAAGAGAATAAAATTGGTGCAACGATCGCACAAGGTATTGTGACACCGAAAATTCAGTTTCCTAATTTGACAGAAAACCCCGCATTGATTATTCCGCCAATGATTGGTGCTGCAATTGCCGCGCCAATTGCAACAATCGCATTTAATGTTACTGCACCATTCGCAATGGCTGGTATTGGTTTTAACTCATTTATCGTGCCATTGGCATTGGCAGGATCAAATCCCGCTGCATTTGCTGCTTATATGATCGTAGGTGTTGGTGTGCCAATTATTGTATCTTTTATTGGATATCGTTTCATGCGTAAAATGGGTTGGGCAAAACCAGAACAATTGCATTTGGAAATGATTTAATTAAATATTTAAAATCGTTTTTTGGAGAAAAATTCTTGCTAAAAATAGCATGGATATAATAAAACAATTTGACATAGCTATATAAAGTTGTTATTATATTGTCAACAGTGAAGAGATAAGTAATATCATGAGCACACTAAGAGAATCTATGTTTGGTGAAAGTAGATTGCGTGATTATATGAAAATGGTCTTGGAGAGATACGCCATGGTGAGCATACGTTAATGCGTTGTGAGCAATGACCGGGTGTGCCCGTTATAGCAACAATAATTCCTATGTTTTAGTTTTTTTTAAATCATAGCGATTGTATGAGGTATGTTTTTAAACATACAAATACCGGGTGGTAACACGATAAGTCGTCCCGCAGTTTGATTAAGTTCAAACTGCGGGATTTTTTTGTTTTTATCGTTTTAGTAATTGGTTACAATTAAATGAACTGGATCGAGGATATGATGGCAGGAAAATTAAAACGTGCAATGACAGCACGGCAAATACAAATGATTGGCTTAGCCAGTGGTATTGGGACAGGGTTATTTTTGTCATCTGCTTACACAATTCACACAGCAGGAGCTGTTGGCACAATTTTAGCGTATTCTGTGGGTGCAGTTTTAGTCTATTTAGTGATGCTAAGTGTGGCTGAATTATCAATTGCGATGCCACAAACAGGTGCATTTCATTATCATGCACAAAAGTTAATAGGGCCAGCCACTGGATTTTTCGTTGCTATCTCTTATTGGCTAACATGGACCATTGCTTTAGGGTCTGAATTTACTGCATCAGGTATTATTATGCAAAGATGGTTTCCAAATATTCCTGTGTGGGCATTTTCCGGTGTATTTCTGGTTATTATTTTATTGAGTAATATATTTTCAGTTAAAATATTTGGTGAAAGTGAATATTGGTTAGCTGCTATTAAGGTTGTTGCCATTGTCGCATTTCTGATCATTGGCGTATTAATTCTAACGGGTAGGTTACATTCTAGTCAAACGCAACATGTTGGCTTTCAAAATATTTTCAGTCATGGCATTTTTCCAAATGGCATTGGCGCTGTATTTACAACAATGTTAGCGGTTAATTTTGCCTTTAGTGGCACCGAACTGATGGCCATTACAGCTGGTGAAGCTGCAGATCCAAGTCGTGCCATAGCTAAAGCAATAAAAGCAGTTTGGTGGCGTCAAGTTATTTTCTTCATTGGTAGTATTACTATTTTGGCAGCAATTATTCCTTACGAAAAAGCGGCTGTTACTCAAAGTCCATTTGTCACAGTATTTAGTATGATTGGCATACCTTATGCCGCAGATATCATGAATTTTGTCATTTTAACTGGTATCATTTCAATGGCTAACTCAGGTCTATATGCTTCGACACGTATGTTGTGGTCATTGAGTCATGAAGGATTAATTTCTAACAAATTTGAAAAAGTAAATAAAAATGGTATTCCAATTAGAGCACTCTTGGCAAGCCTTGTGGGAGGGATTTTAGCTCTAGGTTCAAGTTTTATGGCTGCAGGGTCATTGTATCTCATATTAGTAGAAGTTTCAGGATTAGCGGTGGTGTTTGTTTGGGTAGCGATTAGTTGGTCACACTATAAGTATTATCAACTACTAAAACGTGAAAAGCGAACCCAAGAATTACGTTATCCAAAATGGGCCTATCCACTTTTGCCACTAGCGGGATTTATTGGTTCATCGTTGTCAATTATTTTGGTTATTTTTGATCCTGATCAACGAGCAGCGCTGTTATGGTCAATACCATTTATAATTTTAGTATATGGTTATTATTATTTAAAGTTTAAGTGGTGGCCAAAGCGACATGGGTCAACAGTAACAGTGACCAAAAAATAAAGTAGGAGAATTGGCATGACAAAGTTTGAATCATATATTGAATCAGGGGTAGTTATATTAGATGGTGGGATGGGTAGTGAGCTTGAAAAGCGACAGATTGATGTGAATAATAGCTGGTGGTCTGCTTCGGCATTGGTTCAATCACCAGAGAATATTTGTGAAATTCATAAAAATTATTTTAACGCTGGGGCTTCGTTAGCGATTACTGATACCTACCAAGCACATGTAAAATCTTTTACGGATCAGGGATTAAGTGACAAAAAAGCATATGAACTTATAGACTCAGCTGTCAATTTAGCTAAGCGTGGTCTTGAAAATTCTAATCGAAGTGATGGTTTAATCGCGGGATCGGTTGGACCTTATGGTGCTTATCTGGCAAATGGTGCTGAGTATACTGGTGATTATCATTTATCAGAATCTGAATATCAAACATTTCATCGGCCTCGTATTGCTCGTTTAATTGCTGATGGGGTGAATGTACTTGCCTTGGAAACGATGCCGAATTTTGATGAGACTAAGGCCTTGGGACACTTACTACAACAAGAGTTCCCGTCTGTTGATGCGTATTTATCGTTTGCCACAGAAAATGGCGATCATTTGTGGGATGGTACGCCACTATCAGAAGCGGTTGCTTATTTTGAATCGATTAGCCAAATTAAAGCTATTGGAGTCAACTGCACCTCGCCTCAAAATATTTTACCAGCTTTAAAAAATATCACACCAAATACAAGTAAAAAAATAGTTGTTTATCCTAATGCCGGCGATGATTATGATCCAGCAACTAAACGTTGGGTTAGTCAACATGGACCAATTAACTGGGATGAATTAGTACCAGTGTGGCTGGCTGCTGGGGCTAGTTTAATTGGTGGTTGCTGCAGAACAAGTCCTGAGGATATTAATGAAATAGCTCTGGCCATTATAAGCACGAAGCGATAATTTGTATCGTCAATCAAGCGGGTCGATGATAATAATTGATTTAAAAATATATTACTGACATAGTGATATATTGTAACCAATGTGTTCTTGAAAAGTTACAATGTAGTATATGGTATTATGGTCTAATTCGACAGGTTGAAAACAATAATAATAAGGACGAGAAGATGACTAAAATATCTAAAATATATTATACGAAGTCAGCACCAGTACTGTCATTTGAAATTTTTCCACCCAAAAAAGAGACCGGTATTGAATTACTTTATCGCACTTTGGATGAAGTTAACCCACAAAAATTAGGCGTTGACTATATCAGTGTGACATATGGTGCCGGCGGATTAGGTGATAATACAAAGACATGCAATTTAGCACAATATATCCAAACGCATTTAGGTGTTACTGCGCTGCATCATTTAACTGGTGTGAATCAAACGCCAGAAAGTTTACGAGATATTCTTGCCAAAGTTGAACAAGCAAATATCGAAAATATACTGGCTTTGCGTGGTGATTTAGGAGATAAAACTTATGTTAATGTCAACTATCCTTATGCTAAAGATTTAATTTATGGTATTAAACAATTGCGTGATTTTAATGTTGGGGCAGCAATTTACCCAGAAGGTTATACTGGCAATCCAATTACCGGTATTAGTATAGCCGGCACTAAAGAAAAAATTGCCAGTGGCGCTGATTTTTTGATTTCTCAATTTTTCTTTGACAATGATATGTATTATAACATGCAAGAAAGATTAAAAAATAATTATATTAAAGTGCCAGTGTCTGCTGGTGTGATGCCAATCATTAGTAAAACACAGATTGAACGTGTGACACATATGATTGGGTCACCATTACCGACAGAGTTGGTTAACATTGTTCATAAATATGAAGACAATTCGGAAGATTTAAAAAAAGCGGGCATCGAATATGCACTCAAACAAATTCAAGAGTTATTAGATCATGGCGTAGACGGGATTCATTTATATGCTATGAACCAGCCAAGCGTTCTGAAAAGCATGTTACCCATTATTAGTCAAGAAATTAAAACCAAACATTTTTTTGAAAATAATATTAGTGATCATGGCTAATTAGCAATTAAAAAAATCATCACTGTAATAGTAATGATTTGATTAAAACGACAGCATTTTTTGGTAGTGGACAATTGTTAATAGAATGAATAATTGATAAGTTGGCTTTTAGATTTTCCAATATCCAAGTGAAACATGTTTTAATGCTATAGAGGAAACTAATTTAGATATAATTAAATAACTTGTTACAATTATAAAAATAACGGTTATGACGTCAATTCATACGAATCATTTTGTCCAGGAAGCCATTTGATCCTTGTTAACGGATTAGATTTTGTCCCCCAAATGTCTAGTAAAGCAGCAATAGCAATATGGACGGGTGCCTGAGAGTCAAATGTGATTTTAAGTTGGGTATAAATGCCATCTTGACGTAACTCGGGTTTGACACTGAGCAATTTTTTGGTATTATGAGTGGTGATGTAGCGACCAGCAATAAAATTACCCGATATTAGCCAGCCGAGATGACGAATGTAGACAATGTCACCTAAATGGCCTAAAGTAAAACTAATTGAACCAACGATATGACCACGGTATTTTAACGAAAAACGTGGTAATATACCAAATGATGTCTGCTCAATACGGACAAGCACGTTACCGGACATATCTTGAACATGTAATTCGTCGTGCTTTTTACCTGTTCGACCAGATACTAAATAGCTCGCTTGAAAATTTTCATCAAACACGATGTTTACGCCGTCGTCTATGCTGTGTCTTTGTCGGAGATAGTATTTTGTCATAATCGCCTCTTGACACTAATTTTACCACGAAAGAAGATTAAATATGCCACTATCGCATACAACCTGGGCACCATACGTTAAAGCAAAACTGACAAATGGGCAAATCAAAGATATTCAGTGTTTTTTGGATACTGTCTACCAAACTGAGATCGTTTTTCCACCACGTGATAGGGTATTTTCGGCGCTAGTTGCGACATCTTTAAAAAATACTAAAGTGATCATCATGGGACAAGATCCTTATCATGAAGTTAATCAAGCACAAGGTTTAAGTTTTTCAGTTCCTGATGATGTATTGGCACCACCATCGTTACGTAACATTTTAAAAGAACTAGCTACTGATATTGGTGATCGTTCATCTCATGATTTAACATCATGGACAACACAAGGGGTACTTCTACTAAATGCTGTTCTAACTGTGCCAAAAGGACGTGCAAATGCACATGCTGGACAGGTCTGGGAACCGTTAACTGATGCTATTATTCAAATTGCGTCTGACGATGATGCACCTAAAGTATTTATTTTGTGGGGTAAATATGCACAATCTAAGCGGCGATTGATTGATGAATCAAAACATTTAGTTCTGGTGGCAGTACATCCTAGTCCCTTATCAGCATACCGTGGTTTTTTTGGTAGTCAACCTTTCTCGCAAGCCAATGACTTTTTAAAGGCAAACGGACGAGCGACCATTGACTGGTTAAACTGAGTGAAATAAATCACAAAAAATGATGAAACCGCAGACAAATACCAATTGTTCTGTTACAATGAACTTGTAAATTAAATTAAAAGGTGTTTTTTTTAAACACGTTGGAGGAAGTATTTTGGTTGAATTATTTGAACAATTAAAGCAAAAAATAAGTGGACAAAATAAAGTGATTGTTTTCCCTGAAGGGGAAGATGCTCGCATTCAAGGTGCGGCTGTCAGATTAGCCAATGAGGGTTTAATTAAGCCAATTTTATTAGGCAATGAAAATGCTATAAATGCTACTGCCATTAAGTATCATTATGATTTGTCGAATCTGTCAGTGATTGATCCATTAAAATATGATGTGAATGCTTTAGCAAAATTAAATGCATCATTAGTAGAACGTCGTAAAGGCAAAACTGATGCTGAAACAGCCGAAAAATGGTTACAAGATGTTAATTATTTTGGCACAATGTTAGTCTATACTGGTAAAGCAGATGGCATGGTTTCAGGGGCAACACATCCGACTGGTGACACGGTCAGACCAGCGTTACAAATCATCAAGACAGCACCAGGGTCATCACGTATTTCAGGTGCTTTTATCATGCAAAAAGGTGATGAGCGGTATGTTTTTTCAGATGCTGCAATCAATATTAATGTTGATGCATCAGCAATGGCGGAAATTGCGATTCAATCAGCACAAACGGCTAAGGTGTTTGACATTGAACCAAAAGTTGCTATGCTATCATTTTCAACTAAGGGTTCAGCCAAATCACCATTGGTTGATAAGGTAGTTGAAGCAACTAAATTAGCTAAAGAAATGGCACCAGAATTAGCCAATCAAATTGACGGTGAATTACAATTTGATGCGGCATTTGTTGCAAGTGTTGGTATTGCCAAAGCGCCAGAATCAAATGTTGCTGGGCATGCTAATACGTTTATTTTTCCAAGTTTAGAATCAGGTAATATTGGCTATAAAATCGCTCAGCGCTTAGGCGGTTACGAGGCCATTGGGCCAATTTTGCAAGGATTAGCTAAGCCGGTATCTGATTTATCGCGTGGTGCTAATGAGGAAGATGTTTATAAGGTCGCAATTATTACTGCGGCACAGGCATTATCATAAATAAGTTATTACTGTTTGAAAAAATAAGAAGCGATATACAATATATATTGTATATCGCTTCTTATTTTGTTATTTTAACAGATTTATGCCGGTTATGATTAGTAATAGTTGCACAAGCATGGTCCGCTAAATCGGCTATTAGATTTTCAGCAGTATGGTCACTTAGATCGAAGTGATGATCACCGATTATTAATATGTATCGGTCAGCCATATCATAAAATTTAAGTGAAGCCATTCTTGAGTTGTATGTTGTCATTAAGTTGAAAAGTTCTTTTTTTGTCATTTTTTATTCAAATTGTGCATCGTATAGATGCCTATAAATACCATTATCAGCCAAAAGGCTTTGATGTGTGCCTATTTCTGCAACTTGTCCTGCATTCATCACAATAATTTGATCTGCTTTGTGGATTGTACTCAGTCTATGTGCAATCACAATTGCAGTTTTTGCGACCATTAAATTATCTAATGCATGTTGAATTGCTTTTTCGGACTCATTATCTAATGCAGCAGTGGCTTCGTCTAGAATCACAATCGGCGCATTTTTTAATAAAGCGCGTGCAATAGATAGGCGCTGTTTTTGTCCGCCAGATAGTTTAACACCACGTTCACCAACTTCAGTATTTAATTGATGTGGTAATTGTCTGATAAAATCAGCAATGTCTGCTTGTTGCGCTGCTTGCCAAATGTTATTTTGAGTCACATTTTCGGTGCCATATGTAATATTATCAGCTATAGTGCCGTCAACAATTGTAACATCTTGACTGACCACGGCAATATTTTGACGTAAGTTGGACAGATTGAACTGCTTAATATCTATCCCATCAAACGTCATATCACCGGCTGAACGATCATACATACGAGTGAGCAGTTTAGTAATAGTTGATTTACCCGAACCAGAACGACCAACTAGAGCTGTTGTTTTACCACTTGGTATGGTAAAAGAAACATGATTTAAGGCAGGATTAGTTTCCACATCGTATTCAAACGTCACCTGTTGTAAAGTGATACCTGTTTTTAAAGGGTTAGGAAAATCTACCGGTTCTTTTACCTCTAGAATGCTTGGCTGGTAACTTAAAATGTTTTTTATACGATCGTACGAGACTTGTGCGGTTTGAAAAACGTTCATTAACATAGAAAAGGATCGAATAGGATCTTGTAGCATAGTGACATAAGCAATATAGGCGACTAAATCACCGACAGTCATGGTACCGCGCATAACAAATAATGAACCAAATAATAATACAATTGCTGTGCCAATTGTGTTAATTAGCGTGATTAAAGGTTGGAAAATAGCTTGCCATTTGGTAGCTGTTAAGGAATAGTTGTTTGATTCGTTAGCAATGGCTTTAAATTTGTCCGTTTCGGAATTTTCTGATGTATAGGATTTGATTAATTCAATTTCTGTCAGTGTCGCTTGCAGCTGATTATTAATTTTACTTTGTGCATAACGTACATTTGAGTAAGATTCACGAATACGGCTACGGAAAAATCGAATAGTCACAAATAAAATTGGGAACGTTATTGAGACAAGCAAGGCTAAGTGCCAATTCTGAACAAATAAGAAAGTTAGAACACCAATAAAGGTGAAAATGTTACCAATAATGCTAAACGTATTGGAACTAATTAACATTTGAAGATTACTGATATCACTGGTTAATCGGACCATTAAATCGCCAGTTTTCGTGTCTTGAAAAAAAGCATAATCTTGTTTAAGTATGTCATTGTATGTTTTAATACGTAAATCCGTAATGGCGCGTTGTGATAAAATTTGCATCATATAGGTAGAGAAAAATGTGATTGTGCCAAGAATTAGAGTGGTTATGAGTAACCAAAAAATGTTACTGTATAATGCATATTGATTATTTTGAGGTAATACATGGTCAATGATATTTTTTGTGAATTGTGGCACCATGAAATTTAACCCTGCCATAATAGTCAGCAAAAAAACATTTAGAATGACAAGGCCACGGCGCTTTAAAACAGATCCAAAAACAAAACGGATCATTTCACCGATAGTGGAATTTGATTTTGACAGTTGTTCTTTGATTTCGGACGGGCTCATACGTCTATTTGAATTATTCATAATGTTTTATTATACGCTACATTGGAATAAGTCTGGGAAATATATTGTATATACAAAATTTTGAATTTACCAATGACGTAAATTAGTTGCAATTGTGTAAATACCATAAAGTAATAAACTAATTAAATAGAGCCAACTAATGATGCGCCACCATTTAATGTGAAATTGAGGTTTAGAACGCCGCATATGATGGACCTCCCCATGTTGTTATTATTTAATTGTAATATAACGTATTTATATGACGACTATGTAACAATATAAGCACATTAAGAAAATGATACACTTTTTTATAAATTCTTACAAAAAAGGACAATTAACTATTTAGGCTGTGGTGGTCAGTTTTGTAGCCCTTTTGTAGCACTAACATGCGAAAAGATTGTTTTTAGTTAAATGTAGATTGACGTTATTAAACACTGAAACGCCAGTGACACCAGCGTTTACAAACAAAAAAGCCGTCCTACCAACAACGTTGATAAAACAGCAAATATGCCGCTGACAGGAATCGAACCTGCACGAGATTACTCTCATATCGACCTGAACGGTACGCGTCTGCCAGTTCCGCCACAGCGGCAATACACGCTTTATTATACTAGATTCCTTCATAAAATAAAAGATTGACTTTCAATGCCAATATAGTAATATATAAAATAATGGGATTAAAAAGACTAATGTTAAGTTTTTTGAGTATTTTTAGACTTTTTAAAATGTATTTGTTAGCTTATAGACCTGAATTTACGTTTATAAAATCAGAGGTATTCGTAAAATATACATATAACGCATGAACATCTTGTTATTGAACACAAAATGGAGGGTGTGCAAAGGCACAAAATCATGATGACAACTTACAATTTTTCTGCTGGACCAGGTGTTATGCCAGAAGAGGTCATAACACAAATTAAACAGGAGTTTGAAAAAAACGAACAGACACATATGAGTATTATTGAAATATCTCATCGTTCCAAACAATTCCAAACAATTGTGACTGATGCTGAAAATAAATTGCGTCAATTAATGCATATTTCAGATGAGTATGCTGTTGTCTTTTTACAAGGGGGCGGATCCACTCAATTTGAAATGATGCCATTAAATTTTGCAACAAATCACCATGAAATTGCTTTTCTAGATTCAGGTAACTTTGCGCAAAAAGCTGTGGAAGCAGCTAGAGAGCTCGGTAATAAAGTAACAACATTAAATAGTACAAAAAACATGTATTATCAAAAGCTGCCGCTTTTACCTGATGATTTTGATGCAACGACTTACGATTATTTACATATTGTGACCAACAATACGATCGAGGGCGCAACTTTCCACCAAAATAATTTACCCAAAACAACTGGACGTCTCGTTGCTGATATGAGTTCAAATATATTAGCAGAACCGTATCATGTATCAGATTTTGATGCGATTTTTGCTGGCGGTCAAAAAAATCTAGGTCCAGCAGGTGTTACTGTCGCAATTATTAAAAAATCTTGGTTGGCAGAACAAGACGTTACTGGGGTTGGTCCGATGATGCGTTATCAAAATCATATTGATAAAAATTCAATGTATAATACATCACCTGTTTTTGCAATATACACTTTAAATTTGGTGCTCGATTGGGTCATACAACAAGGTGGCGTGACTGAAATGTATCGTCGCAATTTGGAAAAATCAAAACGTCTTTATGCTTATCTTGATCAGTCGGAATTCTATACTGCACCAGTGGAAGCGCGCGCGCGTTCTCTGACAAATATTGTTTTTACGACAGGTGATCTTGAAAAAGATAAGGTTATTGCTAAGCAAGCGACTGAAGAAGGTTTGTTTAATCTTAGCGGGCATCGTTCAGTCGGTGGTTTTAGAGCATCATTATACAACGCACAACCGATGTCGGCTGTAGATGCGTTGATTGCATTTTTGCAGAAAGTAGAACAACAAGCATGACAACGATCAAAACTTATAATGCGATTAGTACCATAGGATTAGATTATTTAAAGCAACATGATTATGAGATTAATACAAATGATAGTCCAAAAGGGATACTTTTGCGATCTCAAAATCTGCATAATGAAAAAATTGCCGCTAGTGTGCGGGCCGTTGTACGAGCAGGTGCTGGATTCAATAATATTCCAGTAGATGACTTATCAAAGCGCGGCGTGGTTGTGTTTAACACACCTGGTGGTAATGCAAATGCGGTTAAAGAATTAACATTAGCATCACTAATTTTAGCGGCACGACCGGTTATTGGGGCAATTGGCTTTGCTAATGAAACACGTGGTGGTGATGTATCTTTACGTACAGAAGTGAGTAAGGGTGGCTATCGCGGCACTGAGTTAGCCGGGAAAACACTAGGGGTTATTGGCCTAGGAAATGTTGGTTCGAAGGTAGCTAATACTGCTTTAGCACTAGACATGGATGTAATTGGCTATGATCCTGGACTAAATGCCAACACAGCTTGGCGAATTGATCGGCACATTTTACATGCTAAAAATGTGCAGGAGGTCTTAAAAAAAGCTGATTATATAACAGTGCATATTCCGTTAACTGATAAAAATAAGTTTTTTATTGATAGTGATAGCATTGCGCTCATGAAACCAACAGCTGCTTTATTAAATTTTTCACGCAGTGGCATTGTTAATGATTTGGCAGCTAAAGCAGCGTTAGATGATGATAAATTACGGGTCTATATCACAGATTTTGCTGATGAGGCACTATTTGATCATCCAAAAGTCATCATCACACCACATATTGGTGGTTCAACGGTTGAGGCCGAAGATACAAGTGCCTTGATGGCAGCGCGCCAGTTAGACGAATATCTGACAACTGGTAATATTATCAATTCAGTAAATTATCCAGACATTGATGAACCATTTATAACAAAATACCGTGTTGGTATTATTCATGAGAATGTCCCCAATATGATTAGTCAAATTTCAAAGTTTTTTGGTGATAATGATATTAATATTGAGCAATTAAGTAATCGCGCGGTAGGTGCATATGCGTACACGTTAGTAGCGATAAATGACTTTAGTGATACCCAGCAAGAATATGTTAAAACGGCATTAGACGACATTCCGCATGTTATTTTAACGCGTCGCTACGTTAATGAAAACTACTAAAGGGGATAATTACAAATGAAAGATTTACAGGAATCAGGGATTACAAAATTAGCCCAACGTGGTGTAAGCATCAATGATATAGCTGAGGGGGCGCGTACCTTTTTAATAGAAAAATATCATGATGCCGTTGATGAGGTATTATTAAATACAGCTATTTCACGTGTACTACACAAAGATGAAGTAGCAGATATTATATTAACGGCATTGTATTTAGATGAACAAGCAGAAAATATGCCTGATACGCAACCACTCAAAGCGCGTTTACAGCGTGACGCGAACGGACACAATGTTGATGAAATATTGGCAATTGCAATTACACAACAGTTCTCAGCGGCAGCAACAGTCCACTATGGTCTACTAGATGATCTCAAGCCAGGTTTGATTGGTATTATTAATGATAAAACTGATAGTATTAATGTTTATCTAGATGATATCTTGGCAGCATTGATTGCCAGTTCAGCGATGCTTTACTTAGAGTTATTGGGTGGAAACACTTATTAAAAAATATTAATGCCATAATTGTTTAAAAACGTGACTTACTGCTTTAAAAACTGGTAAGGTAAGCGTTTTTTTGATAGAATTAAAGGCACAGTAATAATTTCAAGGAGATGTTAAAATGTCAGGACATAGTAAATGGCATAACATACAAGGCCGTAAAAACGCCCAAGATGCTAAGCGCGGTAAAATTTTTCAAAAGTTAGCACATGATTTGTACGTTGCAGCTAAGGCTGGTGGTGCAGATACATATATGAATGCATCACTACGGCTGGTTGTTGAAAAAGCTAAGTCAGCTAATATGCCAAAAGATAATATTCAGCGTGCGTTGGATAAAGCTTCAGGTGCTGGTGGTCAAAAATTTGAAGAAGTAACTTACGAAGGCTACGGTACGGCTGGTGTTGCCGTGTTAGTTGAAACATCAACGGATAATATTAATCGGACGGTATCAAGTATTCGCAATTCGTTTAAACACTTTGGTGGTGCTTTAGGAACTTCGGGTTCAGTCGCTTTTCAGTTTGATCGTAAAGGCTATTTGGCTATTGATCGAGAAATATTTTCTGAGTTAGACGAGGATACTGTTTTAGAAGCTGCACTGGAAGCAGGCGCTGAAGACGTGCAAACGCAAGATGCAGTTTTTGAAATTTATACGGCACCTAATGATTTTCAAACGATTGAAGGTACTTTGAGTGAAGCGGGCTATGTTTTTGATGAAGCTGAGGTGACCATGATTGCTCAAAACCCTATGATTATTTCTGATGACGATCGTGAAAAGTTAGAGCAATTAATAGATGAATTGGAAGAAAATGAAGATGTCTTAGCTGTGTATACAACAGCCGACTAAAAAATTGGTTTATATAAAAACACATCTCGTAACGATTGTCTATTGACAGACGTTTGCTCATGAGATGTGTTTTTTTGAATTATTTTTGCGCCTTTTGAATTAGTTTTGTTACAAATGTGTTTAATGTGATTTCATCTGCATCATCTGGTCTGAGATTTATTTTAACACCATCTGCGCCTTTAATACCATTTGTTTTGGCAAATTGTTCTTCAAATTTTGGTACGGCTAGCCCAAAATCAGACATATAATATATATCACCTGACCCAGCAACACCGTATATAACACCACTTAAATCAGCCTGAGCTAAGTCATCAAAAAAATCAAGACCCTCATCAGGTAAAGAACCATTGTCGTATGTATAGGGTACGATAACAGCAATATTTGTGTGCTCGAGTTCATCAACTTCGGTTTGTGATATTTCTGTTTTTTTTACGTTGATACCAGCAGCTTTGAAGGCTGAAACGATAATATCAGCAACATCTTCATTATTACCGGTGATTGTTGCATATACGACGTGTGCATCCATGATTAATATGAGTTATGCTAGTATACCTTCAAATTATGCGTATAATAGACATATTTCCTCCATTTATATTGTATAGTTATAATTATAAAGATTTTACAGATAATTGCACCTATTGTTTTCGTGAAATAATGCACGAATATGACGATTTGTTGACAAAATGAAAAAAGGCCTTTACACCACCCGTTTATGGCCTTACTATAAAGACTGGAAATTAAACGTAGAAAACCGCGACTACTTGATAGATTTGCGACCGCTTAGGAGATTACAAATGATACACCAGTTGTTGGCCGAATTTATGGGCACTGCTCTAATGATTATTTTTGGCGTTGGCGTTCACGCTGATGAGGTTTTGAATCGAACAAAATTTCACGGTTCGGGTCATATTTTTGCCATTACAACGTGGGGATTTGGTATCTCTATTGTGTTGTTTGTCTTTGGCGATGTTTTTATCAACCCAGCTATGGCTATGGCACAGCTTGTACTTGGAAAAATTGATTTGATATATTTTCTAACAGTCAGTGTTGTTGAAGTGCTGGGTGGTATTGTGGGCTCTTTGATTGTTTACGTGATGTATGCTGATCAGTTTAAACTATCAGAAAAAGATATTGATCCCGTTATCGTACGAAATATATTTTCAACTGCGCCAGCAATTCGTAACTTACCACGTAACTTTTTTGTTGAAGCGTTTGCGACTTTTATATTTTTAACGAGTATTATGGCTATCTCAGCTCGAGCTGGAAACGTACCTGGTATGGTGCCGTTATCAGTTGGTTTCTTAGTATGGGCCGTGGGTATGGGTATGGGTGGTACGACTGGATTTGCAATGAATTTAGCACGAGACATGGGGCCACGGTTAGCCTATACAATTTTACCTTGGAAAAATCGTGCAACGTCTGATTTTAAATATGGATTACTTGTTCCAGGAATTGCCCCTTTTGTAGGAGCAATAGTTGCAGCTTTATTTTCAAAATATTACTTGGGACTTTAATGACGTGTTCTTAGCTTTAAAAGCGAACTTGTTATTTT
Organism: Leuconostoc gasicomitatum LMG 18811; assembly: GCF_000196855.1. NCBI lineage: Bacteria > Bacillati > Bacillota > Bacilli > Lactobacillales > Lactobacillaceae > Leuconostoc > Leuconostoc gasicomitatum. The sequence goes on along the minus strand of NC_014319.1, from coordinate 1,286,588 downwards.
TAATTGTTCAGTTATAATAAAATTATCAATTTTAAAGAGGAAAAAAGATGACATTAACACGGGAACAATATAATGCTTTAAAAATGGCGTTTGATAATGGTATTTTAGATCATGATGATCTTGCAAAGGATGCGCTTGAGATATTATTACTAGCAGTTGAACCAAAGTAATCGTTGCATAAACGAAAAAACAGTGTTAAAATTATTTTCAGTAACGTTGATAAGGACAACTCAAGTGTACACATGATAAAGAGAGCTCATGTTTGGTGAAAATGGGTGATTTGTGCATAAGAGACTACCTTTGAGTGGTGGTTGAGTAAGTAATGAAAAACATCCGGGTGACACCGATAGCTGTCATTTAAGTAGCATGGTTAAACATGTTAAACTTGGGTGGTACCACGGTGAAACGTCCCTTTAAGTCTATTGACTTAGAGGGACGTTTTTGTTTTTATCATGATGTTGTTAACTCAAATTCACAATTTGTTACAAAATTTGAAAGGAATAATAATATGTCAGCACTTAATCTTACATTTCCAGATGGGGCAGTGAAAGTCTTTCCCGATGGGACAAAACCAATTGAGGTTGCTCAAAGCATCTCAAAATCTTTAGCTAAAAAATCAGTATCAGCTAAACTAAACGATGCATATGTTGGTATGAATGATATTCTCCCAGAATCTGGTAATTTTCAGTTAATTACCACAAGTGATACCGAAGCGCTATCATTACTACGTCACGCAACATCGCATCTCTTGGCACAGGCTTTGAAACGGATGCCAAAGTTTGCCAATATGCATTTTGGTGTAGGACCTTTCATTGATAATGGATTTTATTATGATACCGACAATGGTGCAGGAAATCAGGTTTCAGTAGAAGATTTTCCTGAAATTGAAGCGATGATGCATAAAATTGTTAAAGAAGATTTACCAATAATATCACGTCAGATTACACGTGCAGAAGCGTTGGAAATGTTTGCAGCAGATCCATACAAACTAGCATTGATTACGGATTTGCCTGAGGATGAAATTTTAACAATTGCTATACAAGGAGATCATATTGAATTAGACAAAGGTGGCTTAGTCCCATCAACTGGTTGGATTAAACATTTTAAATTAACATCCGTTGCTGGTGCTTATTGGCGTGGTAAATCATCTAATCCAATGATGCAACGCATATATGGCATCTCGGAATGGAAGCAAGCAGATGTTGATGCTGAAGTAACACGTCGTGAAGAAGCTAAAGAACGTGATCATCGCACAATTGGTCGTGATCTTGACTTGTTTTTTACAAGTCAAGAAGTTGGTTCTGGATTGCCAGTTTGGCTACCAAATGGGGCAACGATTCGCCGTCAAGTTGAACGTTATATTACTGACAAAGAATTAGCCAATGGCTATCAACATGTATACACCCCTGTATTATCAAACTTGAACTTGTATAAAACTTCTGGACATTGGGATCATTACCGTGAAGATATGTTTCCACCAATGGATATGGGAGATGGTGAATTTTTAGAGCTACGTCCTATGAATTGCCCATCACATATTATGGTATTCAAGCACAAGCCACGTTCGTACCGTGAATTACCAATTCGCATTGCTGAGCTTGGCATGATGCATCGTTATGAAAAGTCTGGTGCATTAACTGGCCTATCTCGTGTACGTGAAATGACGTTGAACGATGGTCACACATTCGTTGAACCAGAAAAAATTGAAGAAGAATTCAAATCTATTTTGACAATGATGATGGCTGTTTATCGTGATTTTAACATCACAGATTATCGCTTTAGATTATCATATCGCGATCCTAAAAATACTGAAAAGTATTTTGATGATGACGAAATGTGGGAAAAATCACAAGCGCAACTCAAAAGTGCAATGGATGATCTTAAATTAGATTATTACGAAGCTGAGGGTGAAGCTGCTTTCTACGGTCCAAAGCTGGATGTGCAAACGAAGACAGCCTTGGGTAATGAAGAAACAATGTCGACAATTCAGTTAGACTTTTTGTTGCCTGAACGTTTTGATTTGACGTATATTGGTGCCGATGGACAGGATAACCATCGGCCAGTGATGTTACACCGTGGCATTGTAGGCACAATGGAACGTTTTACGGCATATTTGATCGAAATGTATAAGGGTGCTTTTCCAACCTGGTTGTCACCATTGCAAGTGCAAATCATTCCTGTCAATCTTGGTGCGCATGGTGAGTATGCCGATGGTGTCCAAAAAAAGTTGCAGGCTGTGGGATTGCGAGCTAATGTAGAAACCAAGGAAGCAAAGATGGGCTATTTGATTCGTGAAGCGCAAACTAATAAGATCCCATATACACTAGTATTAGGTGATTCTGAAGTTGATGCTCAGACAGTGACAGTACGTAAGTACGGTGAAGAAAAGACACAAACAATGTCATTTATTGATTTTCAGATGGCTATTTTAGCAGATGTTGCACGTTATTCACGTCCAACAGAGACACATGAATAAAGTTATTAGAAGTCGCTAATATATGTTAGCGACTTTGTACATACAGATTGTATATGTTTGAAACAGGGGGATAAATATTTTCATGGCAGAAACAACGGAAGATGGTAATAAACCGCCAAAACGCGGATTACAAAATCGTCATGTGCAATTAATTGCAATTGGTGGTACGATCGGAACAGGCCTATTTATGGGTGCTGGTAATTCAATTCATTATGCTGGGCCTATTATTTTATTGGTATACTTAATTGTTGGATTATTCATGTTCGTTATGATGCGAGCTATTGGTGAATTATTGTATGCTGATCCAAAGCAGCATACATTTATTACGTTCATTACTAGATATGTTGGCAATCGCGCAGGTTTTTTTGCACGATGGTCTTATTGGTTGACGGTTGTATTTATGGGCATGGCTGAATTAACCGCAGTGGCCAAATATGTTCAATATTGGTTCCCAGGACTACCAAGTTGGTTGATTCAAATTGGTATGCTGATTATACTAACATGCGTCAATTTAGTCGCTGTAGCATTATATGGCGAAACGGAATTCTGGTTTTCAATGATTAAAATTATTGCTATTTTAGCTTTAATTGCTACAGGTATTATTTTAGCGTTAACAGGGTTCAAAACACCTGTAGGGGATGTGTCATTTAGCAATGTTTTTCACCACTTTTCATTTTTCCCAAATGGCTTTGGAAATTTTATTAATGCTTTCCAAATGGTGATGTTTGCCTTTGTTGGGATGGAATTTATAGGAATGACCGTAGCAGAAACAGATAATCCACGTGAAGTTTTACCCAAGGCGATTAATCAAATACCTTGGCGGATATTATTTTTCTATTTAGGGGCATTGTTTATTATTATGACGATATATCCTTGGCAAAAAATCCCTGCTGATCAAAGCCCCTTTGTGATGGTTTTTGAGTTAGTTGGGATTAAATGGGCGGCAGCATTGGTTAACTTTGTTGTTCTTACAAGTGCTGCATCGGCGTTGAATTCCGTATTATTTAGTGCAAGCCGTAATTTTTATGCTTTATCATTCCAATCAAAAGCACGTTTTTTACAGCCATTTAGAAAAATGTCTAAAACACAATTACCAATCAACGCAGTTTTGTTCACATCTTTAATGGTAGCCTTTTCGGCAGTAATCTCTGTTATACCTGAGATAACAAATGCGTTTAGTTTTGTCACAAGTGCTTCAACTGATTTGTTTTTGATGATTTATGTCTTAACGTTAATCGCATATATGAATTATCGTAAATCAAATGATTACATGCAGGATGGTTTTTTGGTTATTGCACCTAAAACATTAGTGCCACTTGCAATTATATTCTTTGCTTTTGTTTTTATTACGCTATTTTTTAACCCGGATTCACGTATACCAGCTATTGGTTCAACGATTTGGTTAGTTGTATTTGGTCTGATTTCATGGTGGCAACCAAAAAAAGCCATCAAGTAAAAATAAAAACTGTTCAATTGAAAACGTTGAACGGTTTTTATTTGGTATGCTACACTAGAAATATTGCAAAGGGGAATAGTATATGCGCGACAAAGTTCTAAATATAATAATTATTCATGTGATGGTTTTTTTGTTTTTTTTGTTTGTTTATGTGGCACCAACGCATTTTACATTTTTAAATTGGAATGTTTTTCTGTCATTATTGCCTTTTGATTTTGCATTAGTTGTAGCAACGACACATTTTAAAAGTGTTAAATCTATTTTTCTTGTATTGTGGTTACTTTTTTTTCCAAATGCCATGTATATGATGACAGATTTTATACATTTAAATGCCATTGGCACAGATTTGGATCAAGCGACGCAATACTTTAACTATGCCATATTAGCAACAGGGATTTTTATAGGCGTTGGTTTAGGAATTTTGAGTTTAGAAATTATAGCACAAGCTCTATTTAAAAATCACGTTCACATTATTTATTTCATTGTTACAGCACTTGTGTCGTTATTATCAGCGATTGGTATTTATCTTGGCCGCTATTTACGATTAAATTCATGGGATATGTTCACTAACTTTAGTGATGTTATTCAAAACATTGTATCGTCTGTGGGCTATCACATGGTAACATTTGTGATTCTTTTTGCCGGTGCACAATTTGCAATACTTGTCATTTTTCACTATGGCGTGCGGTTGTTAAACATAAACTTGTCAGTAGAAAAGTAATGTGGTAGAATAATATATGTTGAACAAGTAGGAGCACCCGCTTCTCGCCAAGTGATTAAGTTGCTTGGCAGATACAGTTATCCGAATGGATCGCAAGTGTTGAAGTGGGTAAAGATTAGGTTCTTTATCCACTTTTCTTCTTGATTCACAAAATAAATTTGGAGGTGTCTGACAATAGCACGTCAACCAAGACAAGTTGATTTAATCAACGATAATATTCGGGCATCTCGCGTATTACTTATCCATGAGGGTAAGCAAACAGAAATGTCTACGCGAGATGCACAACAAATTGCAAACGATTCAAACCAAGATTTGGTATTGGTACAAGCTAACGCTGAACCACCAGTTGCCAAAATCATGGATTGGGGAAAAGCTAAGTTCGAAGCACAAAAGAAGCAAAAAGAACAGCGCAAAAACCAAAAAATCGTTCAAGTTAAAGAAGTTCGTATGTCGCCGGTCATTGATTCGGGCGATTTCGAAACGCGTAAAAAAGCTGCTATCAAATTTCTTGGACAAGGAAATAAGGTTAAGTTGAACTTACGCTTTCGTGGTCGTATGATTACGCACCAAGATATCGGACGCCAAGTATTAGATCGTATGGCCGCAGAGCTTAACGACATTGCTAAGGTTGAGCAACGTGCCAAGATGGACGGCCGACAGATGTTTTTGGTCTTGGCACCTAGAGATGCCAAGTAATGAAGGGTTTAGTTGCTTAATTGCATACTTAAACAAAAAAATCACACAGTAGGAGAATTAGTCACATGCCAAAGATGAAGACACACCGCGCATCAGCAAAGCGCTTTAAGAAGACAGCCAACGGTGGTTTGAAGTCAGCCTCAGCTTATACTTCACACCGTTTCCATGGTAAGACAAAGAAGCAACGTCGTCAATTGCGTGGTACACGCATGATGGATTCAACGACTGTTAAAACATACGCTAAGATGCTGTCAAACATCTAATTCGCGTTGCGATAGTTCATCTATCTATATTTTGGATTTAAAATCCAGTAATTTATTTTTTAGAATTCTAGGAGGAATTACCCATGCGAGTTAAGGGTGGTACAGTTTCACGCGCACGTCGTAAGAAGATTGTTAAGTTAGCCAAGGGTTACCGTGGTCAACGTCGTATTAATTTCAAGGTTGCTAAGCAACAAGTATGGAAGTCATATTTGTATGCATACCGTGATCGTAAGAATACAAAACGTAACTTCCGTAAGTTATGGATTGCTCGTATCAATGCAGCAGCCCGTATGAACGGTTTGTCATATTCTAAGTTAATGCATGGTTTGACACTTGCAGGTGTTGAATTGAATCGTAAAATGTTAGCTGATATTGCTGTGACTGATTTTGATACATTTTCAAAGTTAGCAGACCAAGCAAAATCTGCATTAGCAGCTGATAATGTTTTGGTACAAGAACGTGTAGCCGCAACATTGGAAACAACTGTTAAGGTTGATCGTTAATACCTATTCATCATAAAAAGCTCCGAAAATCTCAGACAGATTTTCGGAGCTTTTTATGATGAATAGGTTAAAAAGTGCTAAAGATGTACAATTATTTGTTAGTACTATTGAAGGCCAGTTTGCATTTTACTACTTGCAATGAGTTTGAGGTTATCTGCGTCTCCTGTGGGGGTGAACACGATGGAGACTTTGATGCCACTTGTGCTTTGCCATGTGGCGTATAATTGATCACTGGCTACAATGTAGGTTGGTGCGCCGTAGGTGGCACGTATTTGATCGTAAGTTGCAGATCCTATACTAACTGAATTATAGGTTGCTGATGACCATTTGCCAAATGACACAGGCGCTGCGACATTTGGTTGCTGAACGACACTTGAAGCGGTAGAGGGGGCAACCGAACTTTCTGCTGTTGTGTTGTCTGTGATTGGTGTTTGTGTTGCATCATTTGTGGCAATACTGATGGCAGAAGAAACAGCTGAACTAGCTGCTACAGGTGCTTGAGCAACTGAGGTTGATTCACTTGCTGGTAATTCAGATGTACTGGATTCAGCGATTGTTGAAGACGCCTTTTTGCTGCTTTTGTGTTTTTTTATTGCCGTGGATTCAGAAACATTATTTTTGGCAGTTGTTTGGTTGTTGCGACCTAAAACAACAAAAATAACAAGCACGCTAATAATAAAGGCTAAAAACGCAATGAGTGTATTGCGTAGTTTGTGTGACTTTTTAAATGGTTTACGTTGCATAATAAATTGACATGTAGATAAGTAGCGTCCACATATTCCTTTCCTAACAATATGATACCAGAAAAGATGTAAAGTATGTTAAAATAGATATAATTACGTATCGAGACAAAAAATAGGATAACCTCAGCGTTTTAGAAACCAGCAGTGTCCACTTGTTATATTTACGAAAAATAATGACTTATAAATAAGTCTATTTATAGAGGAAAGAATTATGACCGACTTAAGTATTATTCCATTTGGCGGTGTGCGCGAAAATGGTAAAAACATGTATGCAATTACTGTAAATGATCAAATTTTTATTTTTGATGCAGGGCTAAAATATCCAGAGACAGACCAATTAGGTGTTGATGTAGTAGTCCCTGATTTTGAATACTTTATTAAAAACAGTGATAAAATTGCGGGTGTTTTTCTAACACACGGGCATGCTGATGCAATTGGTGCGTTACCGTACTTTTTGCAACAGGTACAAGCGCCTATATTTGGTTCAGAATTGACCATTGAATTAGCAAAATTAGCTATCAAAGATCAGCAAGCACTTAAAGATTACGATGATTATCATGTTGTTAATGAGAAAACAGAAATTGATTTTGGACAAGTTACGGTATCGTTTTTTAATACAACACATTCCATACCAGAATCATTAGGAATTGTTCTGGCTACGCCTTACGGGCAAGTTGTGTATACTGGTGATTTTAAATTTGATCAAACAGCAAATTCGTATTACAGCACAGATATCGCACGCTTAGTCGAAATAGGACAAGGAAAAGTATTAGCTTTACTAGCAGATGCAGCTGGGACAGGTAGTGAACTAAATTCTGTCAATGAATCAAAAATTAGCGAATACATTCTTGAAACATTTAGGGAAAATAATAAAAAGCGTATTATTGTAGCAGCTGTTGCATCAAATATTCAACGCATTCAACAGGTTATAGATGCAACTGTGGCAACAAAACGACAGTTGGTTTTGTCTGGCAATGATATTGAAAATGTTGTTCGTACTGCAATACGCTTACGTAAATTGAATTTACCAGTGCCTGAAAATAAATTGTTTGTCAATCTTAAAAACGCTAAAAACTTACTTGCTTCAGAAACTGTTATTCTTGAAACAGGGCGTATGGGAGAACCTATTAAGCATTTAAATCGTATGGCAAATGGAGAAGATCCATATGTTCGTATTGGTGAAGATGATCTGGTATTTATTACAACAACGCCATCAACAGCTATGGAAAGTGTTGTAGCAAAAACGCGAGACATGCTTTTTAAGCAAGGTGCAGATGTTAAACAAATTAGTAGTGATTTGCGTTCAAGTGGTCACGCATCACGAAATGATTTACAAATTATGATTAATGTGTTAAAACCTGAATATTTCATGCCAGTTCAGGGAGAGTATCGTGTCATGACAACTGCAAAAGCTGCAGCTGAGGAAGTTAATATTTCTGAAGATCATATTATGATGGCTATGAAAGGTGATCAATTTAAATGGTTAAAGGATCATTTTGAATTGCAAGATTCCTTTACAGTTGGGGAAACTTTGATTGATGGCGCAGGCATTGGTGATATTGGTAATGTTGTTTTACGTGATCGTCGCATTTTATCAGAAGACGGTATTTTTGTATCTGTTGTAACAATTGATCGAAAGAAAAGACAAGTTGTTTCTAAGCCTAAATTGACATCACGTGGTTTTGTTTATGTTAAGGCAAATCGTGATTTGATGAAAGAAGCTTCCGATTTAACAGTTAAGCAAATAGAAAATTATCTCACCACGACTAAAAGCTTTGATTGGAATGAACTTAAGAATGGGGTACGAGAAGTTGTATCACGTTACTTATTTGAACAAACACGTCGCCGTCCGATGGTTATGCCTGTTGTAATGGAAGTCAACCAAAATCGCCGACCAGCAGCTCATAAATCTGTTCAAATAGCCGGGCAACAACGTAATCGGCAAACATCAAAAATAGCAAACAAACAGTCTAAAAAGCAAAACATTAAACCCATAGCAAAGACTGTCAAGTAATGAAACTTAAAATCATATCATTAAAAATTTAGGATTATTTGAATATAAATCTGGAAAGGGAATGTGTCTTTGATTACCATAAACACAAAGCCACACTTGTTTTATGACACAAGAAAATCAACTATCACCAAAGTTAAGAAGCATGATTGATCGTGCACACACTGAAATGAAACAAGAAAATTGGCATGATGCTGCAGAGACTTTGACAGAACTGTATGATTCATTGTCAACATTTGAGGTGAATTATCGCTTAGTAACATCATTATTTATGGATGAACAATACCAATTAGCCTCTTCCTATGCAGATGATTTTTTATTGAACTACCTTGAAGAAGAAAGCGATTTTCGCATGGTCGTTGCACTGGCCATTCAAAACCAAAGTTTTGTTTACGCACAACAATTGGCAATGTTGTGGGATAACATAGATACACAGAAAAAAGTATCACAAGAAATACGTGATGCTGAAGCAAAAGCAGTGGAAACAATGTCTACAACATTCCAAACAATTTCGCGACAGTTTTATCATCTTAGTGATTATAGTATTATTGAACAACGTGATAGATATGAGTCGGCAAGACACCTGCCGGTGTCACAATTTGTTATTGGTGCAAAATATCTGCTCGTAGATCCCTATGCGACACCAATTATTCGAGCAACATTGCTTGAAGATTTGCAAAAATTACGCGTCTCTGAAAGTATACAGTATCGTTGGCTGGATGATGAATTATACACGATTAAATTAAGTGAATTGCCATTGCTGACAAATTCTAAAATTTTTGAAGATATTGCTGACTTTCTTGATGAAAAATTAGGCAATGAAGATCCAATTGCTATGGATATGTTGGCGCAGCAAGTGCGGTTTGAATTAACCTTACTCTATCCACGTGTTGAGGAGGTTGTGACAGATCCAGAAGGTTGGGTGGAAGCAAGTATTGATCGGTACTATGAACATAAAAATATAACTGAAACTGCTCTGCAAAAAAAATGGCATGAAAAAGTTAGAAGCCTTACTGAAAATTTTTTTGAAAATTAATTGACAAAACTGTTTACATTTTCTTAATAACTCGGTATAATAATTTTTGGCTTCAATAGCCGGAAAAACGCAATTAACTGTTGTCTTTTGATGGCTTGCGTTGTAAAATATATTTATAAACATTTTCCAGATTACTGGAAAATGAATTTTGGAGGAAACTACATTGGCTAAGGAAACTTACGTTCGCACTAAGCCCCACGTTAACATTGGTACTATTGGACACGTCGATCATGGAAAGACGACTTTAACAGCCGCAATCTCAAAGGTATTGGCTGAAAAGCAAGGTATCGTAGCTACTGACTTTGCTGAAATCGATAATGCTCCTGAAGAAAAGGAACGTGGAATCACGATCAACACTTCGCATATCGAATATGAAACAGAAGCACGTCATTATGCTCATATCGACGCCCCTGGTCACGCCGATTATGTTAAAAACATGATTACTGGTGCTGCTCAAATGGATGGTGCTATCTTGGTTGTTGCTGCAACTGATGGTCCTATGCCACAAACACGTGAACATATTTTGTTGGCACGTCAAGTTGGTGTTGACTACTTGGTTGTGTTCTTAAACAAGACAGATTTGGTCGACGACGAAGAATTAATCGAATTAGTTGAAATGGAAGTTCGTGAATTATTGTCAGAATATGACTTCCCTGGTGATGATATTCCTGTACTTAAGGGTTCAGCTTTGAAAGCTCTTGAGGGTGACCCTGAACAAGTTAAGGTTATCGAAGAATTAATGGATACTGTTGATTCATATATTCCAGAACCAAAGCGTGAAATTGACAAGCCTTTCTTGATGCCTGTTGAAGATGTATTCACAATTACTGGTCGTGGTACAGTTGCTTCTGGTCGTGTTGACCGTGGTGTATTGACTACTGGAACTGAAATTGAAATCGTTGGTTTGAAAGAACAAATTCAAAAGACTACTGTTACAGGTATTGAAATGTTCCGTAAAACTTTGGAAGAAGCTCAAGCTGGAGATAACATCGGTGCATTGTTGCGTGGTGTTGATCGTAGCGATATCGAACGTGGTCAAGTTTTGGCACAACCAGGTTCAATTAAGACTCACAAGAAGTTCAAGGCTGAAGTCTATGTTCTTTCTAAGGAAGAAGGTGGACGTCATACACCATTCTTTACAAACTACCGTCCACAATTCTATTTCCATACAACTGATGTTACAGGTGTTGTTGAATTGCCATCAGGTGTAGAGATGGTTATGCCTGGCGATCAAGTGACATTTGAAATCGAATTGATTTCACCAGTTGCTATTGAACAAGGTTTGAAGTTTACTGTTCGTGAAGGTGGCCATACTGTTGGTGCCGGAACTGTTACAGAAATTGAAGATTAATTATTTTTAAGAGTACGCTTTGGCGTGCTTTTTTTATGTGATAATTTTTCAAATTAAAAAACACATGACATCAAACATCATGTGTTAATTTTATTTCTTTTCGGTATCTGATGTTGATTCGCGGCCTAATGCAGCTGCGCGTGAATCTTCAGAAGTATCTTCAATTGGTAACGAAATTAGATCATCGAATGAATTTACCAATTGCTCTTCGCGATTAACAATTTTTGCCATAATGCACCTCCATTTCTGATAGTATAACGCATTTTATATGCAATTATATGCAAATATTCAAAAATTATATGTATAATATGTGCATATAATATATTATCATGTATACTGATATATAGGTATAAAAGGGAGCGATAAAATGTCTGAACTATTAACGATAACTAATTTAAAGAAGCAATATGGGAACAAAATTATTTTTGACCAAGTCAATGCAAAAGTCGAGCAGGGGGAGGTCATTGCAATATTAGGTCCATCCGGTGCTGGTAAATCAACTTTTTTACGAGCAATTAATTTGTTAGAGGCCCCCACTGCTGGCGAGGTGATATTTGAAGGCAATGAATTAACCAATTTGGCTGAAAAAGAACTGGATATTTTGCGCGAAAAAATTGGGATGGTATTTCAAAGTTTTAATTTATTTCCTAATTTGACTGTTATTGAAAACATTAAACTAGCACCAATGAAAGTTAAGAACTTGTCTGATGCAGAAGCAACTCAACTAGCAGAAAAATTATTAAATCAAGTGGGCTTAGGGGATAAACAAAGTGTTTATCCTGTTAGTTTGTCTGGCGGACAGCAACAACGTGTAGCGATTGCAAGAGCACTTGCGATGTCTCCTGATGTATTATTGTTTGATGAACCAACGAGTGCATTAGACCCAGAAATGGTGGGCGAAGTACTAAATGTTATGAAGCAACTGGCAGAAGACGGCATGACTATGTTAGTTGTGACACATGAAATGGGATTTGCACGAGAAGTTGCGGATACAGTTTGGTTCATGGCCGATGGTGGTATTCAAGAAATATCAGAACCAGAAATGTTTTTTAGTGCACCTAAAACCCAACGTGCTAAAGATTTTTTGAACAAAATATTATAGAGTTTTGAAATTTGAGCTAATTAGCTCTTTTTTTGTTATGATAACAGTATGGATAATATTAGTTTAGAAAAGCAACATGCTGCTATTGCAGCAACGTTGCTTATAAAAAATGGTATGACAGTTGGGCTAGGAACAGGATCAACTGTTACCATTTTTTTGAATGCGCTTGCCAAACGTATGCGACAAGAAAATTTATCGATTACAGGGGTCACAACTTCTTTTAAAACTAAAACAATGGCACAAAATCTTGGCATTAAAATAATAGACATAGATGATGTAGCAACAATTGATTTAACAATAGATGGTGCTGATGAAGTGGATTATGATATGAATGGCATTAAAGGTGGTGGGGCGGCATTTTTAATGGAAAAAATTGTTGCAACCAACTCAAAACGTATTGTTTGGATTGTTGATAGCCAAAAGGTGCATTTAAAGTTAGGTTTGATGCCGTTACCACTAGAAGTTGTGCCATTTGGGAGTGGTAAATTGATGGCAGAATTAACGAAACAACAGTTATATCCGACATGGCGAAAAAAAGATGGCAAACTTCTTGTTACGGACATGGGGCACTATATTGTGGATTTATCTTTAAAGACAATTGACCAACCATATGAATTGGCACGTTACTTGGATGGGAAAATTGGTATTGTAGAGCATGGCTTATTTTTAGATATAGCGGATGAAATAATTATTGGGACACCTACTGGTGTCGAGTACTTGTTACGCAGTGATTTACAGAAATAAATGAAAGTAGATCTAAAAGCGCTTACATTATAAATCCAGAAGCGGTATAATTAATTTGTAAGAATAAATCATCCGGAGGAGATTGTCACGCAAAAATGCGTAGCATAATAACTGATTATGGCATACAATAATATTTTAATAGCAGTTGATGGGTCAGAAATGTCAAACTTGTTAATCAAAAAAGTTCATGAGTTTGTGCCTGAGGCACATATTGATATTTTGATTGTGGTAGATACAAGTGGTGGGTATTTTGGCACAATTGTTATGAACGCTGATATTGTTTATCAGATGGAGCAGGATGCTGAAAAGGTCATTAATAAAGCATATGACTATGCTAAATCAATAGGGCATGCTAATACGGATGTTCATGTGCGTTTTGGCGCACCTAAGCAAGTTATTGCACGCGATTTTCCGAGAGATCATAAAAATGATTTAATCGTGGTTGGAGAAACAGGATTGAGCCGGTTACAACGTGCGATGGCTGGAACAATACCTTCATTTGTAACACATACAGCAACGACCGACGTGCTTATTATGCGGACGGCGAAAAAATAATCCTATTATTAAAAAAGCCAAGAAATTTTATATAATTTCTTGGCTTTTTTATGATTAATTTGCTTGTTTTAAGATAGTGATTTGTGTTATTTTAATTGGTTTAACAGGAGTTGAACCTTCACCACCTGATTTAACCTTTGCAGTTGCAATTTTATCAACGACATCCATACCTTTAATAACTTGTCCAAATACAGTGTAACTGCCATCTAGTGATGGATTACCACCTTTTTTATAAGCATCAACTATTTTAGAAGGGTAATTATTTTTGTTGAAATCTTTCGTTGGTTCGTTAGGATTTTGATTAATAAAAAATTGTGATCCGTTTGTATCTGGGCCTGCATTTGCCATAGTTAAAGCGCCACGAATGTTGTACAAAGATCGACTGATTTCGTTTTTGAATCCATGACCACTGTCAATGCTTTTGTTACGATCGTGCCAAATTGAAGTACCACCTGTACCATTTTCTTTGGGATCACCCCCTTGAATCATAAAGTCTGCAATAACACGATGAAATGATGTGTTGTTATAATACCCATTTTTAGTATGTGTTAGAAAATTTTCGACCGCTAAAGGCGCATACTGATTAAATAATTTCAATGTTATTTCGCCAACCGTGGTTGTTATTTTCACTTCACTTTCGTTGGCTGTAACTTTATTATCTAACTGAGGTAAGGCAACTTTATCTAATTCAGGATCTTTTTTGGTCTGTGTTGATGACGAAGCTGCTGTTGCGGTTTCATCGTTATCAACTGTCTGATGTGTTGTCATTATCAAAATGCCAATAATTAATGTGAGTAATATCGTGCCCATTGCTGCGAGTATGATATATTGTTTTTCTTTATTCATGCTGTTATCCTCTATATACGCTCAATGATGTGCGCTTGTACAGTCTCTGTGATGTAGGTTGCTTGTTTAAAATCGTCGCGCATTAAACTATGTGTGTATGTATGCCAACCAACTGGTATTTTATTAAATTTGATAATTAGCAAACCGCCATGTGTTAAACGAGGTAAAACATGATTAACCTGATCAATATAATCTTCTGAAAGATCGTTGTTATTTTGTGCGTCACTTGAATAATCAAATATGGCAATTCTTGCTTGATTTTGGATGCCCAATTCTGTGGCGTAACTCGAATTAATGCTTTTACCAAGTAACGTGACACGTTCTGAAAGCCCACTCATGAACAGCGACGTGGCAGCTGCATTGGCGTTATCTTTCGTGGTTGTGTAACTGAGCACACGACCTGTTGTACCAACTCTTGTAGCCAAGAAACGTGTATTAATACCATTGGCGGTGGTTGCATCAACAACAGTGTCACCGATATGAACCGTTTGTTCGATTAATTGATGAACCAATGTTTGTGTTGTCGGAATCATGTGTGTTTGTCTCCAATTTGAAATAGATGTTTTGATATGCTGAGTAAACCATAGCCTAATGTTAATCCAGCTAAAATATCACTAGGGTAGTGTACATTAACGTAAATACGACTTGTTGGGATAGCAATAATTAAAATCAAAAACATCATAATTGTGATATATTTTAACAAAGAATTTTTCATTTTTGTCTGTATGATAATTATCAAGGTACCATATAATAAGATGGCTATCATTGTATGTCCAGATGGAAAGCTGTAGCCGTGCTCAGAAAGTAATTGTGGTATTGGTCGTGGGTTACGAACCAGATGCTTAATAATTTGTGTCACAACGCCAGCAAAGAGAATAACGTTTACCAGTAGAAAAGCTAATAAACGATATTGCTTCTGATAAATAAAAAATAACGACAGTATCACTGTTAGGATCAACGTAAACGTGACACTACCAAGTTGCGTGATATACGTAAAAGAAACATCTGCAAAAGCAGAACGGTGTTGAATCAGCTGTTGTCCAACCAAATTTAAATTGTTAAGCCATTGTGACTGAAATTTAACGCCTATTAAAAGGCTCATAAACATGCTAAAGGCTAAAATAACGGAGAAAAATCGAATTTTATATTTTATAATCATAGTATATAGTATACCTGATTTCATTGAAACGTGATATAATTAGGACAATATATTTGACAATAGTACACTTTTGCGAGGCATTAGAAAATAAACGGTGTTGCAAGTTTATCAATCAATAAGTGGAACTCGGTCAGAAAAATTGAAAGTGAACTAACAGTAGTTTTCAACGTGTTGTCGCGTTAAGACATTTGAGACGTATTGATACGTGAACATAGGTGGTACCGCGAAAACTCGCCCTGTGTCACACTTTTTAGTGTGACACAGGGCGAGTTTTTTAATTATCAAATCAAAATAAACTAGGAGGAGATGCAGTTGTGCTATATCAGACAGAGTAGACATCGACTGCATTAAAGATAATATGCCATACGAACATCAAAAAATTGAACAAAAATGGCAAAAGTATTGGGATGAAAACCAAACTTTTGCAACAACTGATGATACAAGCAAGCCAAAGTACTATGCCATGGATATGTTTCCGTACCCATCAGGCCAAGGACTTCACGTTGGACACCCAGAAGGTTATACTGCGACAGATATAATGAGTCGTTTTAAACGGGCGAATGGGTTTAATGTTTTGCATCCCATGGGGTGGGATGCGTTTGGTTTACCAGCTGAACAATATGCGATGAAAACTGGGCATAATCCAGCAGACTTTACAAGCCAAAATGTTGACCATTTTCGTGAACAAATTAAATCACTCGGTTTATCATATGATTGGAATCGTGAAATAAACACCACTGATCCAACATATTATAAGTGGACGCAATGGATTTTTGAAAAATTGTACGAAAAAGGTTTGGCATATGAGTCAAATATGATGGTCAATTGGGATCCAATCGATCGTGTTGTCTTGGCAAATGAAGAAGTTATTGATGGTAAATCAGAACGTTCAGGTAATAAAGTTGAACGTAAGGCCTTACGTCAATGGGTTCTTAAAATTACGGCCTATGCGGATCGTCTAGTGGATGATTTAGATGATTTAGATTGGCCAGAAGCAATTAAGGAACAACAGCGTCATTGGATCGGTCGTTCAAAGGGTGCTGCGGTATTTTTTAATGTCTTAGATTCAAATAGACAAATTGAAGTTTATACCACACGTCCGGATACCTTGTTTGGCGCCTCATACATGGTTTTGGCACCAGAACATCAATTAGTGGATGAAATTGCTACAGAAAAGCAAAAACAAGCAATTAGCGATTACCGTGCTATCATTTCTGCTAAGACAGATCTTGAACGTACAGACTTAAACAAAGATAAAACAGGGGTTTTCACCGGCGCGTATGGTATCAATCCAATTAATGGCGAGAAGTTACCAATTTGGATTGCAGATTATGTTTTGGCTTCATATGGTACAGGGGCAATTATGGCCGTTCCTGCACATGATGACAGAGACTTTGAATTTGCACAAAAATTTGACCTAAAAATTAAACCAGTCATAGCAGGCGGAGATGTTACAAAAGAACCATATACAGGTGATGGGCTACATATCAATTCTGATTTTTTGGATGGCTTAGATAAATCAACGGCCATTACTTCAGCCATAACGTGGCTTGAAACACACGAATCAGGACATGCACAAACTAATTTTCGATTACGAGATTGGATATTTTCACGACAACGCTATTGGGGTGAACCAATTCCGGTGATCCATTGGGAAGATGGCACAACAACTTTGGTACCTGAAAAAGAGTTGCCACTACTATTACCACATGCGACTGAGCTAAGACCTTCTGGAAGTGGCGAATCGCCACTAGCTAACTTAACTGATTGGTTGGAAGTCACGCGTGAGGACGGTGTGAAGGGACGTCGTGAGACAAATACAATGCCACAATGGGCAGGATCTTCTTGGTATTTCTTGCGTTATATTGATCCACATAATGCAGAAAAAATAGCAGATTTAGATAAATTGAAATACTGGATGAATGTTGACTTGTACGTTGGCGGTGCAGAACATGCTGTGTTACACTTATTGTACGCGCGTTTTTGGCATAAATTCTTATATGATTTGGGCGTTGTACCAACTAAAGAACCATTCCAAAAATTGGTCAATCAGGGTATGATTTTGGGCTCAAATCATGAAAAAATGTCAAAATCAAAAGGAAACGTTGTGAATCCTGATGATATTGTTATGGCATTTGGTGCAGATACACTGCGTGTTTATGAAATGTTCATGGGACCATTGACACAAAACAAGCCTTGGTCAGAGGAAGGTATTACTGGATCAAGACGTTGGCTTGATCGTGTCTGGCGTTTGTTAATTGATGATGAGGGACAAGTTCGTGAGGCTGTATCGACATATAATTCCGGTGATTTAGACAAAATCTATCATCAAACTGTTAAAAAAGTAACGGAAGATTTGGAGAATATGCATTTTAATACAGCCATTTCTCAAATGATGGTATTTATTAATGAAGCTTATAAATCCGAGGCGTTGCCAATTAATTATATGACAGGTTTTGTTCAGCTATTAGCACCAATTGCGCCACACTTAGCCGAAGAATTGTGGGTGCGATTAGGAAATGAGGCCTCAATATCTTATGTGACTTGGCCGCAATACGATCAAGCACAATTGGTGGATGACACTGTCGAAATTATATTTCAAGTGAATGGTAAAGTGCGTGGTAAGGCGACAGTGGCACGCGATCTTGATAAAGATAGCATGATTGCTGCTGCAAAATTAGATGATAATGTTCAAAATTTTATAGCAGAAAAAACGATTCGTAAAGTTATCGCGATACCTGGCAAATTTGTCAATATTGTGGTTGGATAAGTGAATTATTATGAATAATTAAAGTGATAAAGGCTGGCTTTTTTAGCCAGTGTACATAATTTAAGAGGAGTACACAAATGGCGGATGAACAGCGTCCAGGTGATCTGAAAATGCGAAGTCAACACGTTGATAAAATTAATGTTGATGGTCAAATATTAAGCGCGGATGAAATATTAGCACGTGCACAGCAACGGGTTCAAAAAAAGCAACAATCATCAGACCAAAAAACACTAAAAAAAAGACTGCTAACGCCTGATGAAATTGCAGCAATTAAAGCTAAAAACGATCAATCTCGTCAGCAAATCATTAAGAAAAAGCCAAGTCTTGTTCAGAATCAAAAAGTAGACCCTTTTTCTGAAAAAATGCCTACACTTGATATGGAACAACAAGCAAAGGATAGTAATCAAGCAACGCTAGTAAAAGGATCAGCTTGGTTGTCTGTTGGTAATATTGTATCGCGTATATTGGGAGCAATTTATATTGTGCCTTGGATGGCATTACTGGGTTCTAATTCTAACCGTGCTAATGGTTTATTCTCACAAGGATACACCATTTATGCAATTTTTTTGGCGATCGCGACGTTTGGCGTTCCAGCTGCAATTTCAAAATTAGTGGCAGAATTTAATGCAAGGCATGATATATATCAATCTCGTCAACTTATGCGGCAATCTATGATATTAGGGGTCATATTAGGAATTGTATTTGGTTCCGCGATCTATCTTTTGACACCCATACTTTCTATGGGAAATGCCAATTTTATTCCAGTTTTACATTCACTAGCACCAGCTGTTGCTATCTTCCCGTTGATGTCTATGCTTCGTGGTATCTTTCAAGGCTATCAGCTCATGAGTATTTCGGCATTGTCACAGGTTATAGAACAAATTGCGCGTGTTATTTACATGCTAGTTACAGCTGTTATTATTTTGCGAGTTAATCCTGGTAATTGGAGCGGTGTTGTTGTACAATCTACTTTTGCGGCGTTTATTGGCGCTATATTTAGTATGTTAGTGCTTATCTGGGGATGGTTCAAATATCGCTATATTTTGATTAAACCTTTATATTCAAATGCACAACATGTCAAAAAGCCAACATTAAGTTTAATTTTTAATATTTTAAAAGAATCATGGCCATTTATTATTATTGGATCAGCAATAACATTATTCCAATTAGTAGATCAATATACTTATTTTAATATCATGAATCATTTTTTTGCGAATACTAATATACAGCTGCAGACTCAGTTTGCCTTATTTAGTGCAAATCCTAATAAATTAATTATGATTATTGTACCTTTTTCAACAAGTATTGCAGCAACGGCACTGCCAATGCTTTCCGGGAGTAAAGCGACTTTAACACGGGAAAATATTCAAGATCAGCTAAAACAAGTGATTAAATTGTTTGCATTGGTTATGTTTCCAAGTGCACTGGGAATGTTTGCCATTGCGGCGCCACTTTACAAAATGTTTTATCCAATTGACGTATCAAACCAAGAGGGAATTTACTTATTACAGTTTTCAACGATATTAGCAATTGTATTTAGTTTGTTTATGTTATTGGCGTTTGTTCTTCAAGCATTATCGGAAGTATCAATTGTTATCAAGGCTTTCGTTTTGGGCTTGTTAGTCAAAATTGCACTTCAAGTACCTAGTATTCGGTATTTTGAAGGTATGGGGGCTTTGATAGCAAGTATGATTGGGATGGCAATTGCGATAGCTTACATGCTGGATTACCTTCAAGCGGCTTATGGCGTATCATTATCCTCTGTTGGTCAAGAACTGTGGCAATTATTTATTGGCGCAGCAACTATGGCAATTGTTTCTTACGTGGTTGTATTTTTGATGAGTAACTTTTTGTTCCCAATGGACACAAAAGTTTCAGTTACCATCACTGCTCTGATTAGTGCTGCTATTGGTGGCATTGTCGTGATAATTTTGTATTTGCGTATGGGATTTGGTGATGATTTATTAGGTAATAAAATACGATATATACCAGCTAAGTTGCGACCAAAACGATGAGAGATCATCGTTTTTTTTATAATAATTAGATAAAAAACTGTTAACAGTCTATTTTTAAGAATCTAGTTGGTGTATGCTAAAATTAAGATTTGTGCATAGTGGAGGCATAAAATGACAATTAAAGACACGCAAACAATATTACAACCAGAACTTGTTAATCAATTAGAGCGTAAAATTTCATATTTAAGAGATTTGCAGTCTGCCATTAAAAATAATCAAATATCAGAAGTTTATCAGCTAATAGATTTGCATAAATTTAATGATAGATTCAAAAACATATCATCTGAAATATCTATGGCACAGCTAGATTGTTTAGTCGTGGATATAAAAAAAGATATTGCAGCATTTTTGGCACCTGAATTAATTAACTACATTGTCACAAATTTTGATTTTTTGACATTGGAACCTGTTGCCGATAATGCGACTCTTTATGATGTTTACTTAGGTGATTGGTGGGATCATCGACAGTTAGGAACTTTAAATGTGTTAACTGTGACACTGACAGGTAATGACGCAATTATTTCTGAACTCTTAGAAACATCCGAGTTACCTGTGACAGAGACAATTAATACAACTAAAATTCAAGAAGTAAAAAAAGTGATAGCCGGTTTAGAGTCCTTTTTAGCCGATAACACAAAACGTTCATTAGAGTTGCAAGTCATTGAAGATCAATTATCAGAAATGGTCACTAATAAATCAGGATTATTTGGACGTAGTGACAAAGTGACACGAGAGGCATTAGAAAAAAAGCAAGAGTTATTGGTTGCAACTCAAAAGCGTGTGCCAGAAGTTGAAGAAAAGCTGAACAAACAACAAGCGTATTTGTTAAGGTTTGAAAAAGAGGATACACTGCGACAATTAGAATTACAGGCGATTTTAGCACATTTTGTTGATGTGCCAACTTTTATCACAGAATTGCAGCATATATATATGTCATATATGGCAAAATTAGATCAGAAATAGTGAATAATGGATAAGTTTGAGACACAATTATATAGTAGTCAATTAAAAGCAGATTTAGATTTGTTTAATCAGTTACAAATTTTAATTGATGCGTTAAGCATGACTGAAAATATGCCAGAATTACTTGTTATTTTGCAAAAGATTCTAGCTTTCGATAGTCACCAGTCTAAAATGGTCCGGATTGACAATGATTATTGGTTTCCAAGTACACACTGGGTAACTATTGCGTTTGCAAAAATTTCTGATCAAGCATCATTGTCACCAACTAAAGTTGTTTTGCCTAACGCGCAAAAAGTTGCGGAATTACATTTTTCAGAGTGGCCGAATGCGACCTTTCGTTTTGTGCAAGCCCCACTTGCTGCGGGTGGTTATTATTTAGTAGAAACGGCACAAAATCTAAGAGTATTGTACTGGGATATAGCGCATAAACGTTTTTATTTAGATACAAAACAGTTTGCAAAACTAGTTCAAACACAAGCCGTGCAACTTGCTGGTTTGGATGCTTTAGACATATTTCAAAAACGTTTAACAGCGATTGCCTCACAATTCACTGAGATAGCATATGATATTGATTTACCGGGTATTGATGCACAAAAACAGGTTGATTTGGAAATGCTGCGAAAGGATTTGTCCACAAATATTTTGGATAGTTTGTTTGTACTCGGTGCTAAGCAACAATTTATTTTAAAACGTATGACAGGTAAAAAATCTGGTGCTGTCATTACAATTGGTGAAGTATCACTTAGATTAACGACACATCACATAAATGATGGGCATGTACAATGGACTTATGATATTATAGATGATAATAGAGATGTTACCATTTACACGTTATTTCAACAATTACCATTTTTTTATCAGTGGTATAGTGATCACTTAACAGTAGTTGGCTTAAAAGATAAGCGTGAAGTGTTTGTAGATTGACACATATTATGAGAAAATAGCATAAGGCGTTTTTAGTTTAATAGCGCAGAAGTCTCCACTGTCCTAAACCACCCATAATAGAAAGAGGTAGCACGTATGACATTAGTTATTATTATTGCCGTAGTTGTAGTGATTGCGATTATCTGGATTAGCATTTACAATAGTTTAATTAAATATCGCATGCAGACTAAGGAATCATGGAGCCAAATTGATGTGCAATTAAAGCGCAGAAATGACTTAATTCCTAATTTAGTGAACACAGTTAAAGGTTATGCTGATTTTGAAAAGACAACTTTACAAGCGGTTACTGACGCACGAACAAGTGTTAATAGTGCACAAGGTCCAGCTGCAACTATGGCAGCTTCAGACCAACTATCAGGTGCGTTGACGCACTTATTTGCTGTTGCTGAAGCCTATCCTGATTTAAAAGCAAGTGCTAATTTTACAAAACTGCAAGAAGAATTAACTAATACTGAAAATAAAATTGCTTATTCCCGTCAATTGTTCAATACGACAACGGCGAGCTATAATACAAAGCTACAGTCGTTTCCTAGCAATATCATCGCGGGAATACATCATTTTGAACCAAGTGAATTTATTGCTGTACCAGAAACTGAAAAAGACGTCCCTACGGTTAAATTTTAATGTTATATGAGCAAATACAATCAAATAAGCGCCGAACCATCGTGCTTTTGGTTGGTTTTCTCATTCTAGTTGGCATTGTTGGCGCAGCGGTAGGGTACATGCTATTAAATTCGCTTACTATGGGAATCGTGGGTGCGTTAATCATTGGTGCGATTTATACTGTGATTATGATTAGTAATTCTACTAATGTTGTCATGGCAATGAATCATGGTAAAGAAATTACCCAAGCCGATCAAGCACCGGAATTGTGGCACACTGTCGAAGATATGGCAATGGTTGGACAACTGCCTATGCCACGTGTGTTTATTATTGACGATGCAAGCCCTAATGCTTTTGCAACGGGAAATAGTCCTAAAAATGCTGCCGTTGCAGCTACTACGGGTCTGATAGCAATTATGGATCGCCATGAACTTGAAGGTGTTATTGGGCACGAGATGAGTCACGTCCGTAATTATGATATTCGTATCTCAACAATTGCGTTAGCACTGACCGCAGCAATTACGTTGTTGACTAATTTAGGCAGTAACTGGTGGTTTTTTGGTAGTGGTAATCGTAACCGCGATAATCGTGATAATAACAGCAGTGGCGGTGGTTTGCAAATATTACTTTTTGTCTTTTCTATTGCGGTGATGGTTTTAGCACCATTAGTTGCGGCTATGATACAAATGGCTATTTCACGTAATCGAGAGTATTTAGCGGATGCTGGTAGTGTTGAATTAACGCGTAATCCAGAAGAATTAATTTCTGCGCTACGTAAGTTGGGTTCAGCAAAGCCGATGCAAAATGTTGACCCTTCATCAGCGGCTTTATATATTAGTAATCCATTAAAGAAAAAGGCACATTTATTTGATACTCATCCACCAATAGAAGAACGTATTGCGCGTTTAGAGAAAATGTAAGAAAGCCAGACAGCATTTAATGTCTGGTTTTTTAAATGTTATTGACAGGAAATATCTTGCAAATTAAGGGTTGATTTTTCTCATAAAAACCGGTAAAGTAATACCAACAACTAAATCATTTGTTTGCAGATATATCGCTGGAAAATGGCCGGCAGTTTCTACCACGTCCCAAAATTCGTGACTATTCGCAGATGTTAGACAATGTCTATGATATTGCCTAAGCATTTGTGGATCTGTGTATCCCAAATGCTTTTTTTGTACCAAATATTTGACTGTTATTATTACTTATCTATCTTTCGGCGGATCAGTTAACAATTGTGTTAACAAAAAGGCCAACTAGACAATCCGCGACAAATAATGGCACAAAGTATCGATGATATTTCTGACGTCTGAGGTACTTTAGTTTATTAGAAGTTGCTTTTAAAATCGGAGGATCTCATGCAAAAATTTTTCTTAGATGATGAAAAGCCTAAGTTCAGCTCACGTAACAAGTTTGCAAAAATGGGCTTAACATTTGATGATATCAAGTTGGTTTATGATCAAAAAAGAGCTGTCAATGTTGATGAAGTGACTGTTGAAACTAGTCTTACACCAACATTGAATTTAAAGTTGCCTTTACTTTCAGCAGCAATGGACACTGTAACAGAATCACGTTTTGCCATAGCGTTAGCAAAACTTGGTGGTTTGGGCGTCGTCCATAAAAATATGACAATTGCTGAACAGGCAGATGAAATTAAGCAAGTTAAAATGGCAGAATTTGATGCTGTGAAATATCCTAATGCTGCTATTGATTCACAAGGCCGTTTGCTAGTTGCTGGTGCAGTTGGTGTAACATCTGATACAGTAAAGCGCGTCGAAGCAATGGTTGCATTTGGTGTAGATGCTATTGTATTAGATTCAGCACATGGCCATTCAGAGGGTGTTTTGCGTAAAGTGTCAGAAGTTCGTGACGCTTTCCCTGAACTCAATATTATTGCGGGAAACATTGCGACTACAGATGGTGCAGCGGCGTTGTATGATGCTGGGGCTGATGTTGTTAAAGTTGGCATTGGACCAGGTTCAATTTGTACAACGCGTGTTGTTGCAGGTATTGGCGTACCACAAATTTCAGCTGTTCGTGATGCAGCTATTGAAGCTGCCAGACGTGGCAAATCTATCATTGCTGATGGTGGTGCTAAAACATCAAAAGATATTGTTAAAGCACTTGCTGCTGGTGGCAACGCGGTAATGTTAGGGTCAATGTTTTCAGGGACAGAGGAAACACCGGGCATTGTTTTTGAAGATAATGGAAAAAAGTACAAAACATATCGTGGCATGGGATCTATTGCTGCCATGGAAGCTGGATCTAAAGATCGTTACTTCCAAGGCGAAGTTAATGAAGCAAAGAAAATGGTACCAGAGGGTATTGAGGCGCGTGTGCAATATAAAGGTGCATTGATTGATGTCTTAACGACGATCATGACAAATGTTCGTGAAGATATGGCTAAAATGGGTACTAGAACAATCACTGATTTAATACAAGACAACAACATTGTTCGCGACATCGACAGCATCGATTATGAAGCAAAATTGTCAAAAGTTAAAAAGCAAGTTGTCATTCCAACATTTTAATAATAAATTCACGGAGAAAAAACATGTCTGAAAATAATGAAAATCAAGGACTTGGTTATGATCAAGTTTTGCTTGTACCAGGTGCTTCAAACGTCTTACCACACACAGTGTCACTTGCAACAAAGCTAGCTGATGATTTTATTTTGAACATACCAATTATTGCAGAAGCAAATGGTGTAGTAACTGATGGACGCGCTGCAGCAACGGCGCTAAATGGTGGTCTGGGAGTTATTGCTGAACAAGAAGATATTTCGGCTCAAATGGCAGCTATCGCTGAAGCCAAGTCAGTAGAGGTTGATCATGAAAAGTATCCTAACGCTTTTTTGGACTTGAAAGGCCGTGTTAGAATTGCAGCAGAAGTTTGGTTAACAACTGGTGCACAAGCAAGAGTTGAAAAACTCATAGTAGCTGGCGCTGATGCGATATTCTTTTATTTACATGATGAACTCAATAAAGAAACAAATGATATTGTAAAAGCAGTTCGCAAGGCATTTCCAACAGTCTTTTTAGCAGTTGGTGTGATTGAAGAACAAGGGATTGCTGGTGCATTATTTCAAGATGGTGTTGATGCTGTAATTGCTGGACGTTCAGTCAATTCTAAATTACCAAATAATACTTTGTATCCATTTTTAACAACAACAATGGCCATTGCCGAAATAGCAACTGAATTTGATAAAGCAGTTATTTCAACAGGTGGCGTACATTATTCAGGTGATGTGGTTAAAACTATTTCTGCTGGGGCTGACGCAACGCTAGTGACAGATTTACTGAAAGGTGAAGTTTTAGAAGCAGATGGCACTTTTGCTGGTGGGGATATGTCAATTGATGATGCAATATTCCAATCTGATGGTGGTTTGCGAGCTGGCATGGGTTACACCGGTTCATCAACGATATTAGATTTGAAATTAACGGCTCAATTTGTTCAAATTACTGATAATGGTTTACGTGAATCACATCCACATGATGTTGAAATTACTAAAATTGCACCTAACTATGCAAAATAATTTTTATAATTAACAATTCATTAGACTTTTAAAAAGTATAAACTTTTTAAATTATATGATATTTATTTTTTGAATGTAGAGGAGAGTAACAGATGGCCGATGTCATAAATGCCGACAAAGTTTTAGTATTAGATTACGGTAGTCAATATAATCAATTAATTACCCGCCGAATCCGTGAAATGGGTGTTTTTTCTGAATTAAAGTCAAGAAATATGACAGTTGAAGAGGTCAAGGCGTACAACCCTAAAGCTATTATTTTATCGGGTGGTCCAAAATCGGTCTACGAAAAAGATGCTTTCACAATTGACAATGAGATTTTTAACCTTGATGTACCCGTCCTTGGCGTTTGCTATGGTATGCAATTAATGGCACAAAATCTTGGTGGAAAAGTTGAAGCGAACACTGGCAATGGTGAATTTGGGCAGACTGTTTTAAAGCAAACTGAAGAAAGCGGTCGTCTATTTACCAATACACCGATGTCTCAGACAGTTTTGATGAGCCACTCAGACAATGTTGTTGATTTACCTGACGGCTTTGTCATTGCTGGGGGATCAGAATCAACACCAATAGCTGCTATTGCTAATGAAGACCGCCGTTTGTATGGTGTACAATTTCACGCTGAAACAACACTATCAGAGCATGGTAAACAAATTTTACAAAATTTTGTATTTGGCATTGCTGGTGCTGAAGCGAATTGGGATATGAGTGGTTTTATTGACGAACAAGTTGCACATATTCGTGAAGTTGTTGGTGATAAAAAGGTGTTGCTAGGTCTTTCTGGTGGTGTAGATTCATCTGTTGTTGGTGTTTTATTGCATAAAGCGATCGGTGATCAATTGACCTCAATTTTTGTTGATCATGGTTTGTTACGTAAAAATGAAGCGAAGCAAGTTATGGAAATGATGGGTAAGCAATTTGGCTTGAACATTATTAAAGTAGATGCACAAGAACGCTTTTTATCTAAATTAGCAGGCATTAAAGACCCTGAACAGAAACGTAAAATTATTGGTAATGAATTTATTCAAGTCTTTAATGATGAAGCAACTAAATTGGATGGTATTGAATTTTTAGCACAGGGCACACTATATACTGATGTGATTGAATCTGGTACAGATACAGCACAAACAATTAAGTCACATCATAATGTGGGCGGCTTACCAGAGGACTTGCAATTTAAGCTGATTGAACCGCTCAATACCCTTTTCAAAGATGAAGTCCGTGAACTTGGCGAGGCACTAAATATGCCTCATGAGATGGTTTGGCGTCAACCATTTCCAGGCCCAGGGTTAGGCATTCGTATTCTCGGTGACATTACAGAAGATAAACTTGAAATTGTGCGTGATTCTGATTGGATTTTACGTGACGAAATAGCTAAGGCTGGTCTTGAAGCTGATGTGTGGCAATACTTTACGGTATTAACTGGTGTTCGTTCAGTGGGTGTTATGGGCGATTTTCGTACCTATGACTATACAATTGCCATTCGAGCCATCACTTCAGTTGATGGTATGACAGCTGATTTTGCACAATTACCTTGGTCATTATTACAAAAAATTTCTGCACGTATTGTGAATGAGGTTGGTCATATCAACCGAGTCGTGTATGACATTACGGCTAAGCCACCTTCAACTGTTGAGTGGGAATAGCATTAAAATAGATTCTTTCATAAAGTGGTTTAGAGCGTTTTATGGGAACATGAAAAGTTGTGTTTACAAAAAAATTACGATGAGGTTAGCCTTTATCGTATTTTTTTGTGCGTGATATTGAATTATCATTTTGTTATTATAATTTACATGTTGATCAATGTGTGTCAATTGTTCTTGATTCTTGAAAAAATATGCTTGTATAATAAGTTCACCTTTTCTATAGAATAATCAGATATATACAAGTAAAGGGGTACAAAGTTTGGTAGGCATGTCATGATGATACAAGTGTTACTTGGTCATACTTCCTTGATTACAATGGGTAATATTTTTATAGTTAAATTGAAAAATAGTTTTAAATAGCATCAGCTAGTTGATCGTAAATGACGCACTATAGCGTTAATACGTTTAGAAATCACGCATACAAATTTTTTTGATTAATAGTTGAAGTAGTATCAACAACTGTTATATTATAAAGCAGAGAAAAGATACCAAATTTTAGCTTGTCATCTTTTCTTTTATGGTAAAATAGTAATTATATAGTTTAAAATTTGAAGTTGAGAGGATTAATGGCAATCAATTATCCTGCAGGGACTCATCGTGCCCAAGAAATTCAAAATACAATACGTACAGGTAAAACAACTAAAAAGGCATTAACCTTCGGTAAACGAGGAATGGGTTTGGAGGAGGAAATTAACCTTGCAAATGACTACTATCTTGCAAATCATTTAGCAGTCATCCATAAAAAGCCAACACCAATAACAATTGTGAAAGTTGATTATCCCGCACGTTCGGCGGCGAAAATTACTGAAGCGTATTTTAAACAGGCTTCAACAACTGATTATAATGGTGTGTATCAAGGACGTTATCTTGATTTTGATGCAAAAGAAACTAAAAACAAAACATCATTTCCGTTAAAAAATTTCCATGAACATCAAATTGTTCATTTGGCAAGTATTTTATCGCAGCATGGTGTTGGATTTGTGATTATTAAATTTACAAGTTTAGATGAAACCTATTTGTATCCAGCCCAATACTTGATTGCACAGTGGCAAAAACTGAAAGGAAAGCAATCAATTTCATATCATGAAATTGTGCGTGATAGTTACGTTGTGCCAAATAGTCTCAATCCGAGTCTAGATTATTTAAAGGCTGTTGATCAGTATTTTGAACATTTAAACTAACAATTAGGAGTACTCTAGTCATTATGGCAAACGAAAATCAATGGTCGCGTGTGAATCGCAATCGCAATATGTACGATAACCATCCGGCAACTGAACCGCCACGCATACCAAAATCAAATGGTAATGGCGGTCCCAAAAAGCCAAGAAAAAAACGACATTGGGTATTAGCAATATTTTTGTGGTTAGTTGTTTTAGGAATCATTGGCGGTCTGGCTGGAACAGCGGTATTTGTGACATATGCAAACGATGCACCGAACATCACACAAGCCAATTTAGCCTCTGAAACATCGAGTAGCATTTATGATAATCAAGAAAATGCAATTTGGAAATTATCAACAGTAGATCGTGATTATGCAAATTCAAATGAAATTCCAAAACAGTTAAAACAAGCGGTTGTTGCAACTGAGGATCGACGTTTTTATAAGCATAATGGTGTTGACCCTATTCGTATTGCTGGTGCCTTATTAGCTAATATTCGCGGTTCATCATTGGGTATGCAAGGTGGTTCAACTTTAACGCAACAGCTAGTTAAATTATCAGTGTTTAGTACATCAACAGCTGATCAAACGATCAAGCGTAAGGCACAAGAAGCAGTATTGGCAATGCGTGTTGAAAAGAATTTTTCAAAAGATGAAATATTAACCTTCTATATGAACAAGGTTTACATGGGACATGGTGTCTCAGGTATGAAAACGGCATCTGAGTATTTTTATGGTAAACCACTGACACAATTATCATTGGCGCAACTTGCCTTACTAGCTGGCATGCCACAATCGCCAACAAACTATGATCCGTATTTAAAAGACACATCACGTGCTACAGAACGGCGTAACACTGTTCTGTCTGCCATGGTTAAGTATGGTGCAATCACACAAAATCAAGCAACTGCAGCCACTAAAACATCGGTAACTGATGGACTACAAGATTTAACTACAAAAGCCAAGTTAGCAAATAATAATCGACAAGTGACAGATGCGTATGTGAAGTCAACAATTGCCGAGGCCAAGGCATTAGGTTATGATACAACAAAATCTGGTTTGAAAATTTATACAAATATGGATTCAACTATGCAACAGTACATGTATGATACTGCTAACGGCAATAGTGTAGCTTTTCCCTCGGAAGACGCGCAAATTGGCGCAACTATGACAGATCCCAGCAACGGAAAAGTTGTTGCACAAATCGGCAGTCGTAATAATCAAATTTTACAGGCAACTAATCATGCTACGCTAACTGGACGATCAGCCGGATCATCAATTAAGCCACTGCTAGATTATGGACCAGCTATTGAGTACTTGAATTGGCCAACATATCGCACAGTTGAAGATAAAAAATATAAGTACCCTGGTACCAATATTGATGTCTATAATTGGGATCGCAAGGATATGGGGAACATCACGATGCGTTCAGCGTTGACCCAGTCACGTAATATTCCGGCAGCACGAACTTTGGAAGAAGTTGGTGGTGCAAGTGCTGGGAAGTTTGTTAATAGTCTTGGTGTACCAACTAATCATATACCAGGTGGCCAGGATGCAATTAATTTAGATGCTTCAACAGAACAAGAAGCAGGTGCCTATGGCGCCATTGCCAATGGCGGTACCTATTATAAACCAAGCTACATTACTAAGATTGTAACAGCTGATGGCACAACTCATAATTATAATACTACTGGTAAGCGGGCAATGAAAACGAGTACAGCCTTCATGTTAACTGATATGATGAAAGGTGTCATCAAGCCAAATGCAACAGCCAGTGATGCAATCATTCCAGGACTACACCAGGCTGGGAAATCAGGATTGGTAGCTTATGGTGATAATGAAAACATGCCAGACCAAGCTATTAAGGATGCCTGGTTTACTGGTTTCACAAAAGCATATGCGTTATCAGTATGGACTGGTTATGATTGGCCTGCTAAAAATTATATTCCTTGGACATATCAAGACCTACCAGCGCAATATTATCAGAGAGTCATGTCATATGCCATGCAAAATAAACCAAATACTGATTGGACAGCACCAGATACGGTAACGCCAAAAGTAAGAGGCAATATTGTAGAATATGAAGTTAAGGGTGAAAAATGGAGTAATGGTGGTTTACCGTTGGTTAATTCATTACCACAATCTGGTGAGACTCCGGCAGAAGCAGGTATTTCAGGATCTGCAGCTGTGGGTGCAACAACGGGTAATAATTAGTCTGAACGATAGAAGTCTTGCGTAGGCAAGACTTTTATTTTGGAGGTGAGTGAGATGTCAAGATTATGGGTAACGGGATATCGTAATTACGAAATTGGCACATTTGGTGATAAAGACCCCAAAATTGCAGTGATTAAATACGCTTTAAATCGTACCCTTAGAGAACAGATAGATAACGGTCTTGAATGGGTAATTACTGGTGGTCAAATGGGTATTGAACAATGGACAGTGGCGGTTGTTTCAGATTTGAAACAAGAATTTCCGGCTTTAAAAGTTGCTATGATGTTGCCGTTTCAAAAGTTTGGTAGTCAATGGAAACCTGATAATCAAGCGCGCCTTCAGTCACTAATTTCAAAAAGTGATTTTTGCGAGAGCGTATCACAAGCACCATATGAAGGTCCCCAGCAACTTAAAAATTATCAGCAATTTATGCTTACGCATACTGATGGTGCCATTTTAGTATATGATTTAGATTTTGAAGGAAAGCCTGTTTACGATTATCGTGCGATTCAAAAACATCAAAGTATCATGCCATATCCGTTGACAACGATTGATATGGATCAATTGCAGGATTATGCAACAGAATATGAAGAAATACATGAAGAAAAGTCTAATTTTTATGAATAAGAGAGTAATTACCTTGTAATTTTAGTTATTTATTGGTAATATTAAATGAGTAAAAAAATAAATGAGGTGTGAACTTGTGGAACAAGTAAAGTACACGCAAAAAGATATTCTAGAACGTGTTTTCAAGCAAAAACGTATGGGTGTTGGATATGATCCAGCTGATGTTGATAATTTTTTAGATGATATTATTAAAGATTATGGTGCCTATGCGGGTCGTATAGACCAATTGCAAAATGAAGTAGCACGTTTGCAGACGGCATTGAAGGCTTCACAGGAACAATTAGTGGCTGTGAAACAGCAATCTCAGGTAGTGACACCAGCTGCTACGGTAATTCCTGAAGCACCATATGTGGCGCCTGTGGTTGAAACACCAAAGCCTGCACAAGTAGTGACTAATTTAGATTTAATTAAACGTGTTGCTAATTTAGAACGTGCTGTATTCGGACATGACGCTGAAAATATCTAACGTACTTGGTTGGTTAATGAACCGTCAATGACATATTAAATCATTTGTGTCAATAATTTTCAATTTGTAAGTATCGGGTAATTGCGCGCTATATTTCTAGCGTGAGGAAGGTCCATGCTCACACAATCTGAGATGATTGTAGTGTTTGTGCTGGGATAAAAAATAAACCCAGGAGCAGAGATGCTACGGCGGTCGAAAAGGCTAAGGTTACGGCTATGTCTTAATAGGCTCGAAGGTGCCATAGAAACGTATGCGTTAATGAAAGTTAACGTTTGAGACGAGGTAAACCCCACAAGTGGGCAACCCAAACTTTTGGTAGGGGCGGCTGATCTAGCAAATTGAAGCGATGATCGGTATGGTTTGGCAACAAACTTAGATAGATGATTACCGAAGGTAATATGATCCTGCATATTACTGGAACAAAACATGGCCTACAGATACTTGCAACAGGAGACGTCACTTTGTGGCGTTTTTTTTATGATGTTTTATGCATTGATTAATTCAATATACAACCTATTGATGAATATTAGCTTGAAAACATTGCATAAAAATTCATAACAAGTTATGATTAATTACGTTAATTAGGATATAGGAGAATTGAAGATATGGTACAAAAAATTGTAAAAAAACTGGTCATGACGGCGATGGGATTGATATTATTGCTGCCAATGTTTCTAGTATTTGTTCCACAAACACAGGCGGCAGATACTGATCCAGCCTACGCTGCGATTAAAAAACGTGGTGTTTTAATTGTTGGTTTGTCAGCTGATTATGCACCATTTGAATTTCATGCTACAGTTGGTGGCCGCGATCAAATCGTTGGTTTTGAAGTGTCTATGGCAAAACAAATCGCTAAAGATTTGGGTGTAAAAATTCAAATTAAAGAGATGGGATTTGATGGGTTAATTGGTGCTGTGCAAACTGGTAAAATTGATGTGATCATCTCAGGTATTAATGCAACACCCGAGCGTGAAAAAGTTGTTGATTTTTCAAAATCTTATATGTCACCCAAACAAACAATATTAATCTTAAAAAAGAATGCGCCACAGTTTACAACTAATGTTGATTCGTTTTCTGGTAAAAAGGTAGGCGCACAACGACAAACAACGCAGGAAACTTTTGTACAGAATAACATGCCTTCATCGACATTAGTTAGTATCCAGAAGGTACCGGATTTAGTTTCTCAATTATCGGCTGGCAAGATTTCAGGTGTTGTCTTAAATGATCCAATTTCTGAAGCCTATGCACAACAAAATAAGGCACTTCAAGTGATTTACCCAAAGCCAAATGAATCTGAAGGGGCTGTCTCAATTGCAATGCGGAAAAATTCACCCGTGTTGCAGTCAAAAATTAACGCTTCAATAGATGGCATTGTGTCATCTGGTAAATTAAAAGCCTACCAAAAAGAGGCAAATACGTTAATGTTTGCCAAACAATCATTTTGGGCAAAATATGGTAATTTGTTTATTAAAGGTACGTTGATTACACTTGCTTTAGCAGCAATTGCAGTTGTTATTGGTGCTGTACTCGGGACGGTGTTGGCGCTATTTAAATTGTCACCAAACTTCATATTGAAGTCACTGGGCAATATATACATTGAATATGTACGTGGGACACCTTTGTTAGTTCAGGCATTTATGGTATTTTTCGGCACACAAGTTATCGGATTGAATTTATCAGCTTTTGCTGCTGGTGCGTTGGCAATGGGATTAAATTCCGCCGCCTATGTTGCTGAAATTATTCGTTCAGGTATTAATTCAGTTAACTACGGTCAAACAGAGGCAGCAAGGTCTCTTGGTCTATCTAAAGGGAAATCTATGCGGTACATTATTTTACCGCAAGCCATTAAAAATATTTTACCAGCGTTGGGGAATGAATTTGTGACGGTTATTAAAGAAGGATCCGTTGTGTCAGTCATTGGTGTTGGTGAGTTAATGTTCCAAACTGGGGTGGTACAGGGCGCTAGTTTCCAGCCATTCTTCCCATTACTAATCACCTCATTGATTTACTTTGTATTAACCTTTAGTATTAGCCGTGCATTAGGTTATGCCGAAAAGCGTATGGCGCGTAGTAGCCGTTAAATTCACAATATGAGTGAGAAGCGAATATTAAGATTTTAGATTTATGAAAGTGCTTACAAAGCAAACGTTCGTAAATATGTATAAAAAGTATAAAAACGTTCGTATATAACGAACGTTTTTTTTGTTTGTGTGAATTTTCTTATTTAAAAGCGAAGCATTTTATGCTGTTTTCTGTTAAATTGGAATAGTAAACGAACAAGGGAAGAATAGTATTTGTGATTTTGAATAAAACACGAACAATGGAGAATAATATGACACAAGTCGCTGTAGTTATGGGATCAACAAGTGATTGGCCTGCTATGCAACAAACAACTTTGTTATTAGAAAAGCTCGGCATAACGTATGAAAAGCACGTTATTTCTGCTCATAGAATGCCTGAACAGTTACAAACATTTGGCCAGGCGGCACAAAAAAATGGCTTACAAGTAATTATTGCAGGTGCAGGTGGTGCAGCTCATTTACCTGGTATGATTGCAGCGAATACACTTGTTCCAGTAATTGGCGTTCCTATGCAGTCACATGCTCTAAACGGTATGGATTCATTGCTATCAATTGTTCAGATGCCAGCTGGCATTCCTGTTGCTACTGTCGCTATTGGTGATGCAGGAGCAAAAAATGCCGGCATTCTAGCTGCACAAATTATTGCTTTACATCATGAAGAAGTGAGAGAAAAATTAGTGGTATTTCGAAAGGAACAAACACAAAAGTCTATTGTTAGTGAGGCGGAATTAATATGACAAATATTGTTTTACCGCCAGCAACGATTGGTATTATTGGTGGTGGTCAATTAGGACAAATGATGGCATTGTCCGCAAAAATGATGGGATATAAAGTCGGTGTTTTGGATCCAACTGTGGCATCACCAGCTGGGCAGGTATCAGATTTTCAAATTGTTGCTGAATATGATGATGTGTCAGCGTTAACTGAACTGTCAAAACGTAGTGATGTTTTGACATATGAATTTGAAAATGTTGATATTGTTACCTTATCCAAACAAAAAAAAAGCTTACCTCAAGGTACGCGATTACTTGAAATAACAAGTAATCGATTAACAGAAAAAACATTTGTACAAAATATTGCCAAAGTACCTGTGGCTAAATTTATAGCGATTCATGATGCTAAAGAGTTTAAAGTAGCAGTAGCAAAAATAAAGTTTCCCGCAATTCTTAAAACTGTGAGTGGTGGTTATGATGGTCATGGCCAATGGCATGTGGATAATCAAGATGATGTTGATCAAATCGTTAAAAAATTTCCAACAGGGACACTTATATTAGAACAAAAGGTGCCATTTCAAAAAGAGCTGAGTATCATGGTGACACGTGATGTTCAAAATAATGTGACGATGTGGCCAATTTCTGAAAACGTGCATGTTGATCACATTTTGAAAACAAGTTTTGTACCTGCTAATATTAGTGCAGTCCTTACAAAAAAAATACAACAAATTGCAACTGAAATTGCAAATGCATTAGATTTAAGAGGTGTCTTGGGCATAGAATTATTCGTCAGTGATGACAATGTTTGGGTGAACGAACTTGCACCACGGCCACACAATTCTGGACATTACAGTATTGAAGCAACGAACGTCTCACAATTTGAAGGTCATATTCGTAGCATTACAGGTTTAACAATACCTGAGATTACGCTAGAAAAGCCAGCACTCATGCTAAATTTATTAGGAGATGAGATTCAACAAGCTAGAAATGATTTGGTAAATCATTCAGAATGGCACTTCCATGATTATGGTAAAGCAGCGATAAAACGCAATCGTAAGATGGGACACATCACAGTAGTTGGCGAAGACAATATTAAAAAATTATATGAATGGAGTCAAGCACATGGACAGCATTGAGTATGAGAAACGTACAATCACACGTGGCGCATTGAAATATACAGGTAAAGCAAAACAGGTATACACGACAGATGACCCTGATATATTGTGGGTGCATTACCTTGATCAAGCTACAGCATTAAATGGCAAAGTGAAAGAAACAATTAGTGGAAAAGGCGAACTCAATAGTGCCATTAGTCAATTGTTATTTAACTATTTAACTGGAAACAACATTAAAAATCATTACTTGCATTCAATTTCAAAAACTGATGAACTAATTACAAGTTTGGACATTTTGCCAATTGAAGTTGTCACACGAAATTATGCTTCTGGCCATTTTGTGAGTAAGTTTGCGGCAACACCTATGCAAAAATTGACACCTATTGTCCAAGAATTTTATTATAAATCAGACGCGTTAGATGACCCATTTATAAATGATTCACAAATTTTGGCTTTGAATTACGCTACAAACGATGAACTAACCAAGCTAAGAGCTGAATCGACAATTATTAATCGCCATTTAATCGACTTATTTCGACAAGCTAATATTCAGTTAATTGATTTTAAGTT
Source organism: Leuconostoc gasicomitatum LMG 18811 (assembly GCF_000196855.1). NCBI lineage: Bacteria > Bacillati > Bacillota > Bacilli > Lactobacillales > Lactobacillaceae > Leuconostoc > Leuconostoc gasicomitatum. Next base: position 1,249,507 of record NC_014319.1, on the reverse strand, counting down.
AGAGTTTGGTCGTACAAAAAATGGCGATATATTGTTAGCTGATGAACTATCACCTGATAATATGCGTTTAGTTGATATAGCAACTGGTAACTCATTAGATAAAGACGTTTTCCGTAAACATTCAGGGGATGTCACGGTTGGTTATCAAGAAGTTCTAACACGATTACAGCAGATCATTTAAGGAGAAAAATGATGTATTTAGCAAAAATTTATGTGACTTATAAGCCATCAATTTTAGATCCACAGGGTGAGGTCATTAAGGCAGCACTAAAGCGTATGGATTACGTTGGGATTGATCAAGTTGCGCAAGGCAAATATTTTGAAGTGAAATTAAATGCCAAAGACGTTGATGCCGCAACTGCTGAAGTTGAAAGCTTTACGGATGCTTTGTTAATTAATCAAAATACAGAAACTTATCGCTTTGACCTAAGTTTGGTATCAGATGAGGTGGATGTATGAAAGCGGCCGTCATTAGTTTCCCTGGATCAAATTGTGATTTTGATATGCTCTATGCGTTACAGGGTTTTGGTGTTGATGCAGAAATTATTTCGGCGAAACAAAATAGTTTAACAGGATTTGATGCTATTTTTTTGCCAGGTGGTTTCTCTTATGGTGATTATCTCAGAACTGGTGCTATCGCACGTTTTTCACCAATTATGAGTGCTGTTACTCAGGCAGCAAATGCTGGTAAATTAATTGTTGGTGTTTGCAATGGTTTTCAAATTTTGACAGAAGCTGGCTTGTTACCAGGGCAGTTGTTGCCTAACGCAAAACCAGGGTTCATCTGTGACGAAGTTGCATTGCATGTTGCAAACGGTCAAACAGCGTTCAGCAGTGCATACGATGTCGATGAAACGATTTTAATCCCTATCGCACATGCTGAAGGAAATTATTTTGCCGATGAAACAACTTTGGCTAAACTTGAAAAAAATGATCAAATTGTTTTCCGCTACGTCAATAATCCAAATGGCTCAGCACATGACATTGCTGGTATTATGAACGAGCAAGGCAATGTTTTTGGCATGATGCCTCATCCAGAGCGTGCTGTTGATGCAGTTCTTGGAAATATTGACGGACAAAATTTCTTTAAAAGTATCCTTTCAGGTATTTTAACAAAAGTATAATGCATATTATTTATAAAACAGATGTCATGGTAGGAAAACACAGTTATGAAAGGCAAAAAAATGACAACAGTCATAAATAGCGAACTCTCACCTGAGCAAGTACGTGATTCTAAAATTTATACCCAGTGGGGTTTAACTGAGACAGAATACAATCTCATTGTGACAGAGTTAAAACGTTTACCAAATTTTACTGAAACTGGTATTTTTTCTGGTATGTGGTCTGAACATGTTTCTTACAAAAAATCAAAGCCAATTTTACGCAAATTTTGGTCAAACAATGAACGTGTATTGCAAGGGCCTGGTGAGGGCGCTGGTATTTTAGATATTGGTGATGGTCAAGCTGTCGTTTTTAAAGCAGAAAGTCATAATCACCCGAGCTTTGTTGAACCTTACGAGGGGGCTGCAACAGGTGTTGGAGGCATATTACGCGATATTTTTTCAATGGGTGCTCAGCCGATTGCTGTTTTAGATTCACTGCGTTTTGGTGAATTAGATAATACACATACTAAACATATTGTTGATGGCGTGATTGCAGGTATCGCAGGGTATGGGAACGCTATTGGCATCCCCACAGTTGGTGGGGAAATCAGTTTTGACGATGTTTACGCTGGTAATCCATTGGTTAATGTTATGGCTGTTGGGCTGATTGATCAAACAGCCATGCAAGTTGGTCAGGCTAAAGGTATTGGTAATTCGATTATTTATGTTGGGGCAAAAACTGGTCGTGATGGCATTAATGGCGCATCATTTGCCTCTGCTGAGTTTTCAACAGAGCAAGCATCAGACCGTTCTGCTGTTCAAGTTGGTGATCCATTTTTAGAAAAATTAGTGATGGATGCGACGCTTAAGGCTGTCAAGGATCATTCTGATATTATTGTTGGCATTCAAGACATGGGCGCTGCAGGTCTGCTATCGTCAAGTTCAGAAATGGCAGCTAAAGCTGGTATGGGTATTACGTTGAACTTGGATCTTGTACCGCAGCGTGAGTTACATATGACACCTTATGAACTGATGCTTTCAGAATCGCAGGAACGCATGGTGTTGGTTGTTAAGCATGGAGAAGAACAGCCAATCATTGATTTATTTCAAGAGGCTGATTTGGATGCGGTCATTATTGGTAAAGTGACAGATAATGGTCGTTATATTTTAGAATTTGAGGGTAATAGGGTTGCAGATGTGCCCATTAATTTCCTAACACATGCGCCAAAACAAGATTTACCAATGATTGCACCTAAGCGGCTGTCCGAATTTTCAGATACACAATATCAACCTGATATGTCTCAAGTTAAGGCAACAATTAAGGCCTTAATGGCACAGTCGACCATCGCTTCTAAAGCCTCATTGTTTAAACATTTTGATGCCATGGTGCGTGCTGATACAGTCATAAAACCTGGTGGGGATGCGAGTTTGGTGCGTATACGTGGTACCAAAAAAGCCTTAGCAATGACGACAGATGTTAATGCGCGTTTCTTATACCTTAACCCCCGTGTTGGGGCAAAAATGGCCGTTGCTGAAGCTGCACGAAATATTGTAGCCACTGGTGCCACGCCAATTGGCATTACAGACGGTTTGAATTTTGGTTCACCTGACAACCCAGAAGTATACTACGAACTAGATCAATCAGTTGCTGGTATTAATGACATGGCTAAGCAACTTAATACGCCAATTATTTCTGGTAACGTGTCACTTTATAATGAAACGGATGGTCAAGCAATCTATCCCACACCTATGATTGGCATGGTTGGCTTGTTAGATGATATTAGTCAGGCAACGACAATGGCTTTCAAACGTGCTGGTGATGTCATCTACTTAATTGGTGAAACAACAGATAGTTTCAATGGTTCAGAAATTCAGAAGTTACAGTTAGGGAAAATTATTGGTCAATTGTTTGAGTTTAATGATGAAACAGAGTTAGCGTCACAAGGATTAGTCCGTGAAGCTATTGCCAAAAATCTACTTGCTAGTGTACATGATCTTTCAGAGGGTGGCATGATTGTTAGTTTGTTAGAAAGTAGTTTTGCTGGTGATCTTAGTTTTAATATTGCTACGAAACAGTCGGATAAGTATTTGTTCTCTGAAACGCCTAGTCGGTTTATTGTTAGTGTTCCTCAGACTAAAGTTGCAGACTTTGAACATTTGGCAGGAAAGCAGGCAACAAAAATTGGGTTAGTCACCAGTGAGTCAGATGTTGTCATTAATACACTAACACAAACGATTGCCTTATCACGTGAAGAAATTCAAACAGTTTATCAGGAGAGCATTTCATGGCAATTAAAGGGATAGAGCAACAACAAATCGCACAAAGATTAGCCCAGCAAACTGAAAAAACACGTGTGAACGTACGTAGCCTAAATGAAGAATGTGGTATTTTTGGTGTTTGGGGGCGACAAGATGCCGCACAACTCACTTATTACGGCTTGCATGCTCTGCAACATCGCGGTCAAGAAGGTGCAGGCATTGTTTCAAATAATAATGGGCATCTCTGGCAGGAACGTGGTTTAGGCTTACTGAGCGATGTTTTTAGGGATCCTGCACGTATTGACGCTTTAGCTGGAACAGCTGCAATTGGTCACGTACGTTATGCGACAGCCGGATCTCATGGTGTTGAAAATATTCAACCTCTTATGGTCAATTTTCACGATATGCAAATATCTCTGGCCCACAATGGTAATTTAACAAATGCCATGTCCTTGCGAGAAGATTTAGAAGAAGAAGGGGCTATTTTCCAAAGTTCATCTGATTCTGAAATTTTGTTACACCTGATTCGACGATCAAAAGCAACGACATTTGTAGATAAATTAAAAGAGGCACTAAATATTGTACGTGGCGGTTTTGCTTACTTATTGTTAACACCTCATGGCCTATATGCAGCACTTGATCCGCATGCATTTCGACCATTTGTTGTTGGACAGATGCCTGAGGGGAATTATATTGTCACTTCCGAAACAGCAGCACTAGATGTGATTGGCGCCCGTTTTGTTCGTGATGTACAACCTGGTGAATTGTTGGCAATCGATGACGATGGGCTAACTATTGATAGTTATACAAGAAATACAGCATTGCATATTGATTCAATGGAATATATTTATTTTGCGCGTCCTGATTCTACAATTTATGGTGTCAACGTGCATAAAGCACGTAAACGTATGGGTGCTGCACTTGCTGTAGAGCAACCGGTCCCTGATGCTGATATCGTCGTTGGTGTACCAAACTCAAGTTTGTCCGCAGCTGCTGGATTTGCTGAAGCGACAGGTTTACCAAATGAGATGGGTCTCGTGAAAAATCAATATATTGCGCGAACATTTATTGAGCCAACGCAAGATAAACGTGAGCGTGCCGTCCGAATGAAATTGAGTGCGGTTAAAGATGTTGTACGTGACAAAAATGTGGTCTTAGTTGACGATTCCATTGTTCGTGGAACAACCTCAATGTTTATTGTACGTATGTTAAAGGAGGCAGGTGCAAAATCAGTCCATGTGCGTATTGCTAGCCCAATTTTTAAATTTCCGTCTTTCTATGGGATTGACATGCAAACCACCAAAGAATTGATGGGAGCTAATAATACCTTAGAGGAAATGCGTGAAAAAATAGAGGCCGATTCGCTTGGATTCTTATCCGTTGATCAACTTGTTAAAGCGATTGATTTACCTTATGATGGCCAAGGAACTGGATTGACAACTGCCTATTTTGATGGTCATTATCCAAGTCCAATTTATGATTATACAGCCAGTTTGTCAAATTTTGTGGCAAAAGATCTTGTTGATTTTGCCCCTGAACCCATGACAATTTATCACCCGCGCCAAGTAGCATCATTACGCAATGAAGAAACGTTGGCAGATGGGACAATTCATTTAGATTCACAAACAATTCAGGGAGTAGAATAATGATTGAGCAAAACGCATACCAGCAAGCAGGCGTTGATATTAAAGCAGGTGAAAAGGCTGTTGAATTGATGAAAGATGCAGTATCTGATACCTATACAGACAACGTTTTAGACGGTCTTGGCGGTTTTGGTGCCGCTTTTGCACTTGGATCAGACTATAAGAATCCGGTATTGGTGTCAGGCGCTGATGGTGTGGGCACAAAATTACTGCTTGCAATTGCTGCGAATAAACACGACACGATTGGTCAAGATTTAGTGGCTATGGTTGCTAATGATATTTTGGCACAAGGTGCAAAGCCGGCCTTTATGTTAGATTATTTGGCAGTGGACAAAATGAGACCAGAAGTTGTTGCAACAATTGTTACCGGTATCGCAAAAGCGGCTAAAGCCTCTGGGATGGCGCTTATTGGCGGAGAAAGTGCAGAATTACCAGGCTTATATGCCCCGAATCACTATGATTTAGCAGCTTTTGCGGTTGGTGTAGCTGAACGTGATCAGTTGTTGGCGCCAAAAAATGTCAAATCTGGAGACGTTTTAATTGGACTGCCATCATCAGGTATTCATTCAAATGGGTATTCTTTGGTTCGTCATGTTTTAGGGATTCAAACTGATGCTGATTTTAACCACTTGGCTGCTGAGACACAAGAAACGCTGATGACACCAACTACTTTATATGCTAAGTCTGTTTGGCCATTAGTGGCGCAAGGGATCATTCAATCAATGGCACACATTACAGGTGGCGGTTTAATTGAAAACTTACCGCGTGCATATACAAGTGAGCTATCTGCTCAGATTAATTGGGGTTCATGGCCTGTGTTGCCTATTTTTAATACACTACAAAAAGCAGGTAGCTTGTCAGTTGAAGATATGTTGTTAACTTTTAACAATGGCTTAGGTATGGTACTCATTGTTAAGTCTGAAGCAAGTAAACAGGTGATGTCGCAACTATCTCAAGCAAACCAGCCAGCTTACCTCATTGGTGAAATGATTGCACGTCAGGAGTCAGGCGTTGTCTTTCAAGGTGTAGCGCCATGGTAAAATCAGTCCGTTTAGCTGTATTTGCTTCAGGGACAGGCACTAATTTTCAAGCATTGCACGATGCTATTTTGCAGCGACATCTTCATGCTGAAATTGTGCGTTTGATAGTTGATAAATCTGCTGCTGGTGCATTAAATTTAGCCAAAATATTTGGTATTCCGGCCACTTTTATTAAATACTCAGAGTATAAAACCAAACCAGAAGCCGAACAAGCAATTTTAAATCAGTTAAAAATAGATGAGGTCGATGGTATTTTGCTCGCTGGATATATGCGCATTTTAACACCTACTTTAATTGACAATTATCCAAGTAAGATTATTAATCTACATCCAGCGATGTTACCCAATTTCCCAGGTAGACACAGTATTTTAGATGCTTATGAAGCAGACGTTGATATGACAGGCGTAACGGTACATTTTGTTGATAATGGCATTGATACAGGTAAAATTATTGCGCAACAAAAAGTGCCCCGATTGCCTAATGATACTTTACAGGATTTAGAAACGCGCATGCATAACGTTGAACATGTTTTGTATCCAAACACACTAGAACAGTTACTTAATGAAGGAGTATTTTTAAAATGACACGTGCATTACTTAGTGTTTCTGACAAAAATGGGCTTGTCCCATTTGCCCAAAAATTAGTTGAACTTGGTTATGAATTGGTTTCAACTGGTGGCACACATAAAGTGCTTGAGGCAGCAGGCTTAAATGTGATTGCAATTGACGACGTGACTGATTTTCCAGAAATGCTGGATGGTCGTGTCAAAACATTACATCCCCGTGTACATGCTGGTTTGCTAGCAAGACGCGATTTACCAGAACATATGGCAACATTAGCTGAATTTAACATTACACCAATTGATATGGTTGTTGTTAATTTATATCCATTTAAAGAAACGATTCAAAAAAGCGGTGTAACAGAAGCAGAAGCGATTGAAAATATTGATATTGGTGGTCCATCAATGTTACGTTCAGCCGCAAAAAACTTCGCATCAGTTTTACCAATTGTTGATCCAACTGATTATGATGTTGTGATTGAAAAATTGCAAACTAATCAGGTTGATCAAGCATTTCGTAAGTCATTGGCAGCTAAAGTATTTCAACATACTGCTGCTTATGATGCGTTAATTGCTGATTATCTAACGGTATCAGAATTTCCCAAAAATCTCACATTGCCATATGAAAAGTTTGATGATATGCGTTATGGTGAAAATCCACATCAAAAAGCCGCGGCCTACACGACTGCCTTATCAGAATCATATTCAGTATTAAATGCTGATATTTTGCATGGCAAGCAGTTATCTTATAATAATATTCGTGACGCAGATGCCGCTTTGCGTATTATTGCTGAATTTGAGGAAACAACTGTAGTCACAGTTAAACACATGAATCCAGCAGGTATCGGACAAGGAGAAAACTTAGAAGAAGCATGGGATAAAGCCTTTGCTGCTGATGACATTTCTATTTTTGGTGGTATTGTGGCCTTGAATCGTCAAGTTGATGCTGTAACGGCTGAAAAAATGCACGGTATTTTCTTGGAAATAATTATTGCCCCCAGTTTCACCCCCGAGGCATTTGAAATTTTGTCAGCAAAAAAGAATTTGCGTTTATTAACATTACCATTTACAAATACAATTTCACAAAATTTGGAAGTCACTTCTGTTTTGGGTGGTGTCGTTATACAAGAACGTGACTTGATGGGAGAATCAGAAGCAAACTTTGAAGTTGTATCAAAAGCGCAACCAACAGCCCAGCAATTACGTGCAATGATCTTTGCGCAAAAAGTTGTCAAACATGTGAAGTCAAATGCTATTGTTGTAGCACGTGATGGCCAAACATTGGGTGTGGGTGCAGGTCAACCTAACCGCATTGATTCAGTTGTCTATGCGATACAAAAAGCCGTCAACAAGACAGGTTTTAGTGAAGCAGTATTAGCATCAGATGCCTTTTTCCCAATGGATGATTCTGTGGCATATGCTGCTGACCATGATATTAAAGCCATTGTTGAACCTGGTGGTTCAATTAAAGATAAAGACTCAATTGCAAAAGCAGATGAGTTAGGTGTTGTGTTAGTATTTTCTGGTACACGTCATTTCAAACATTAAAAATTAATTTAAAGCGCTGAGTGTGGCGCTTTTTGTATGCTATAATTTGTCACAGAGGAATCAAAATGACACGGACATCGCCAATTGAATTGACTAATATGATTATGATTGAAAATTCAAAAACACATGAAATCCTAGTTGAAAATCGCAAAAATCCAAATTGGCCGGGCGTGACCTTTCCAGGTGGGCACATTGAATCTGGTGAAACAGTTGTGGCTAGTGCCATTCGTGAAGCGTATGAGGAAACTGGATTAACGATTGAAAATCCGCAACTAGTTGGTATCAAAGAATGGCCATTGACTGATGGTGCACGCTATATTGTGATGTTGTTTAAGGCAACACAATACCACGGTACACTTCAATCAGGACAGGAAGGTGACATATTTTGGACGACACGTGATGAGTTGCGCCATATGGACACACCACGAACTTTTTTAGACATGTTACCAGTGTTTGATGAACTAGAAATTAATGAGCTTGCACTAAGTGATATATATCAGGGTGAACGAACGATGACTTTTTTGTAAGTGTGTGTTGGTTAGCAAACGGTAGTATACAAATTAAAATTGAATAGTATTATAATAACGAACAATATATCTATTTGTGAGAAAAAGATAATTTATTAACGAACAAAAATACAAAAAAATCTGATAAAATAGGATATAACATAAAATAAATATTTTAGAGGCTGTGATGAAAAAAGTATTAATTATCGGTTCTGGGGCACGTGAACACGCTTTGGCACAAACATTTTTGCGTAGTGAACAAGTGACAACAGTGATTGTTGCACCAGGAAATGATGGGATGACCGATGCAGGATTAGAGTGTGTGACAATTTCAGCAACGAATTTATTAGGTCTTCGTGATTTAGCTATATCTGAATCTGTTGATTTAACGTTTGTTGGTAACGAGGAGCCGCTGACATTAGGAATTGTTGATATATTTGAGGCTGCTGAGTTACCTATTTTTGGTCCATCCAAGGTGGCGGCACAGTTAGAGGGATCAAAGTCTTTTACCAAAAATTTGTTGCAAAAGTACGCAATTCCAACTGCAAAATCGGTGACTGTGGAAACACTAGAACATGCAACGGAGATATTACAGGCGTTCGGACTACCAATTGTATTCAAACTTGATGGTTTAGCTCTTGGAAAGGGGGTCACTATTTTAACTGATCCTATAGTGGCAAGCACGTATTTGACGGATTTATATACGAAAGATCCTGCGACAAAATTAGTTATTGAGGAATACCTAGAAGGGGTTGAATTTTCTATATTTTCTCTTGTTGGGAAAAATGGGATAGTGACACATGCACCGCTAGCACAAGATCACAAGCGCCGTTTTGATCAGAATAGAGGGCCAAATACTGGTGGAATGGGTGCCTATAGCCCTGTTCGATGGATTAGTGATGACATTAAAAATCGCGCGATTACCGAACTTGTAGAACCGGCAATTAGTGCTTTGACAAAAGAAGGAACGCCCTTTGCTGGTGTGTTGTACACTGGTGTCATGCTAACACAAGAGGGTCCAAAAGTAATTGAATTTAACGTTCGGTTTGGTGATCCAGAAGCACAGGTGGTTTTGCCGCAATACTCAGGTGATTTTTATGACTTAATCAGTCAATTAATGATTGGTCAAACGCCGACAGTACGCTGGCAAAACACTGATGTTTATGTCGGTGTTGTTTTAGTCGCAGCAGGTTATCCGCAAGCACCCGTTAAAGGTGCAGTCGTACCAACAGTAGATGCTGTAACACCTTTAATTATCAATTTTGCTGGTGTCAAAAATGGTGTTGCAAATGGCGGACGTGTGGCAACAGTTGTTGCCCATGATATCAGTGCAACTTTGGCACAAAAAAGTGTGTACAATAAAATAAATCTCTTAGATACAAGCCTAGAATATCGACATGACATAGCTTATCAAGCGGTTAATCATGAAGAAAATTAACCTTTTCTTATCAAGTAACTGAATTTTTTGAAAATATTATCATGTTCAAGTGTAAAAAGGAAGTATGAAGATATGCAAACAGACATTGAAATTGCTCAAGCGGCCGATGTTAAGCCAATTACAGAAATTGCCACGATTGCGGGATTAAAGGCGCATGAAATTGAACCATATGGTTATGACAAAGCAAAAATCAAGTTAGATCCAACGGTTAAAAGAGATAAGACACTTGGTAAATTAATTCTTGTCACATCAATTAACCCAACACCGGCTGGTGAAGGAAAATCAACAGTAACTGTTGGTTTAGCTGATGCTTTACAGATGGCTGGTAAAAAAACTATGATTGCCTTACGTGAACCATCTCTTGGACCTGTTATGGGAATGAAAGGTGGTGCTACCGGTGGTGGGTACGCACAAGTAATACCAATGGCGGATATTAATTTACACTTTACGGGTGATTTTCATGCGTTGACATCAGCACATGATACATTGGCTGCTATTTTGGATAATAGTATGCAACAAGGTAATCCACTCAACATTGATCCGCGTCGTATTTTGTGGAAACGTGTGTTGGATATCAATGATCGTGCTTTACGCCATATCAATATTGGTATGGGTGGACCAACTTCTGGTGTGCCACGTGAAGATGGTTTTGATATTACGGTAGCCTCAGAACTGATGGCTATTCTAACACTATCAACTGATTTGATGGATTTGAAATCTCGAATTGCGCGTATTGTTGTTGGTTATACATATACAAAAAAACCAGTAACAGTTAATGATTTAGGGGTTGCTGGGGCTTTGACAGTGCTGTTAAAGGATGCAATCAAGCCTAATCTTGTACAAACATTGGCACATACACCAGCAATTATTCATGGTGGGCCTTTTGCCAACATTGCACAAGGCACTAATTCAATTTTAGCAACTAAAACTGCTTTGCAGTTAGCAGATTATGCGGTAACAGAGGCTGGTTTTGGTGCTGATTTAGGGGGCGAAAAGTTTCTAGACGTCAAGGTGCCGCTGCTGGGTAAAACACCAGATACAATTGTCATTGTCGCAACAGTTAGGGCTTTGAAGCATCACGGAAATGTGGCACTGAAAGATTTGAATATTGAGAATGTTGACGCTTTAAAAATGGGATTAAAAAATTTAGGGCAACATTTAACTGCAATGGGTCGTTATGGGATACCAGTTATTGTTGCGATTAACCGCTTTACTGATGACACAGAAGTTGAGTTACAGGTTGTTAAAACCTATGTTGAACAATTTGGAGCATCGGCTTATACAACAGAAGTTTGGGCAAAGGGCGGTGTTGGCGCTAAAACACTGGCAGCAGCAGTGATTGAAAAAAGCGCGCAAGAGTCTGATTTTACACCACTTTACCAATCGTCAGATGATGCTACTAACAAACTTAATAGCATTGTTCAAGTAATTTACGGTGGTCAAGGGGTTGAACTATCTCAAGTAGCACAAAGACAATTATTAGAATTTAAGCAACTTGGTTGGGATAAATTACCGATTATTATGGCTAAAACACAATATTCATTGTCAGATGATGCCAAACAGCTGGGCGCGCCTAAAAAATTTGTGATTCATATTCGTGAGTTCGTGCCTAAACTTGGCGCAGGATTTTTAGTAGCCATGACAGGATCAATTTTAACAATGCCTGGTTTACCAAAACATCCAGCAGCTTTGGATATTGATATTGATAAGAATGGCATCATTACTGGCCTTTTTTAACAATAAATTCGATTTTGAAAATAGAGAGGAAAGACTATGGCACTTTTACAGGTAAATTACTATTCGCAAACTTTGGGTATGGATCGTGTGATGAATGTTATTCTACCAGAACTATCTGATCATAATCCAAGTTGGACGGCTGCTGATTTGCAAGATATACCGGTTTTGTATCTATTGCATGGTATGTCAGGAGATCAAGCAGTATGGACGCGCCGAACAAGTATTGAACGTTTAGTGCGACAGACACCAATAGCAATTGTAATGCCGTCAACTGATTTAGCTTGGTATACCAATACACAATATGGGATGAACTATTTTGACGCTTTAGTTGATGAATTACCCAAAAAAATAGCGACACTTTTTCCACAAATTTCAAAAAAACGTGACAAAAATTTTATTGCTGGTCTTTCTATGGGAGGGTACGGTGCATTTAAAATGGCTTTTAGTAATCAACAATTTAGTTATGCCGCGTCTTTGTCTGGTGCGTTAATAGGAGATCCGAACTTTCCAGGTCGAGATGCATGGCAAAACGATGCCTATTGGCAAGGCATATTTGGAAACCTAACAAAATTTCCGGGGTCAGAAAACGATATTGTTAAATTAGCACAACAGCAATCATTTAGAAAACAACCATTACCAAAACTTTATGCATGGATTGGTGAACAAGATTTTTTGTTTGAAAATAATCAACAAACAATATCACAAATCAAAGCATTAGGATATGATGTGACTTTTGAAACCAGTCCAGGTGAACATGATTGGTATTATTGGGATAAAAAAATTGAACGGATTCTTGAATGGTTACCAATTAATTACAAAAAAGAAAAAAGATTATCTTAAATAGAACAATAATAAGCAATGGCTAAATGATAATTTAAAACAAAAAGAGGAAATCATTATTGTGGAAAATAAATGGGTGCGGGCAGCATTACCAGCTTTACTTATTCATGGTAGCATTGGGACAGTTTATGCATGGAGTGTCTTTAAACAAGCTATTGCAGACGATATTGGCACGACTGTGCCGAATATTGAATGGGCGTTTTCAATTGCCATTTTATTTTTAGGATTGTCAGCAGCGGCTTTAGGGCATTTTGTAGAACGTGACATTAAAAAATCTGCGTTATTATCAACGCTGTTTTTTGTGGTTGGTATGATTGGAACAGGCATAAGCATTCATCAAAAATCATTACTTGGTATTTATTTTTTTTATGGTGTTATTATGGGTATCGGCTTAGGAATCGGCTATTTAACGCCAGTCAAAAATTTAATGCTCTGGTTTAAAGACAATAAAGGGCTTGGAACAGGATTAGCTGTAGCTGGGTTTGGCTTAGCCAAAATGATTTTCTCTCCCATTATGATCAGTTTGCAACTAAATGTTGGTTTATGGCAAATGTTTGTTATTTTAGGGGGTGTTTTTGCCATAATGATGTTGATTGGGGTAATTTTAATAAAAAAACCAGCTGATTGGCAAGAAAAACCGCTTGAGAATAAATTCAAGCCGCTAAAATTGATAAAAACGCCTAATTTTATTGGTATTTGGTTGATGTTTTACCTTAACATTACGGCAGGATTAGCTATTATTTCGCAAGAAAAAGATATTTTAATGGGACTCAAAACAAATAGTGGATCGGCTATATTTTCAGTTGCCGCGATAACGATAATTGTAAGTGTTGATGCTTTTTTCAACGCTGCTGGTCGTGTGGGATTTGCTAGCTTTTCAGACCGTTTAAAAGATCGTAACACAATTTATCGTGTTATTTTTATCATGTCTCTCATCATGGCATTAAGTGCTTATTTGTTACCTGATCAAGCTACTTTGATGCCAATTGTCATTGTTTCCACATTTTTTTTAATCAATGCTGGATATGGTGGCGGATTTTCTGCACTACCGCCGTTGTTAGCAGATAGGTTTGGTATGCATGCAATTTCAAAAATTCATGGGATGACGCTGACAGCTTGGGCAGCGGCCGGACTATCGGGAAACCAATTGGCTAGTTTTATAGTTCATGGTTTGGGTATGGACTATAAAATGGTATTTATTGTCATTGCTGTACTATATGCAATTGCTTTCATCATTTCAATGACGCTTGTAGATTCAAAACAAACATTAGTTGAATAACACGCTTTCATGTGTATCTTACTTTTTTTAGATAATAGTATAGTGTATAATTAACGAACGATGTGCACTGTTTGTGAGATAAAACTTATAAAATAGCGAATGCAAATACGTCATTAACTGGTACAATTATAGTTAAAGACAAAACATAAAGGAATATAAAAATGATAGAACGTTATTCTCGTCAAGAACTTCGTGACATTTGGTCAATGCAGAATCAATATCAAACTTGGCTTGACGTTGAAATTGCCGTTGATGCTGGTTGGGTGGCTGCCGGACATATTCCAGCTGCAGACCTTGAAAAAATTCGTGCCAATGCTAAATTTGATGTTAAACGCATTGCTGAAATTGAATTGTCAACGCGACATGATGTTGTTGCATTTACACGAAATGTCTCAGAATCGCTTGGCGATGAACGTAAATGGATTCATTATGGGTTGACTTCAACAGATGTGGTGGATACAGCACAAGCATTACGTCTGCGCCAATCTAACGTCATTATTAAAGAAGATTTACAAGAATGGCGTGAAGCAATAAAAAAGTTAGCCCTGAAATATAAAGAGACAGTTATGATGGGTCGTACACATGGTGTGCATGCGGAACCAACCACATTTGGCTTGAAAATGGCACGTTTTTATGCTTCGGCAACGCGAGCAATTGCGCGCTTTGATCGTGTGGCTTCAGAGGTTGAAACAGGCAAGTTATCTGGTGCTGTAGGCACATTTGCCAATGTGCCACCTTATGTTGAAGAAGTTGCCATGCAAGAGCTTGGGTTGACTGCACAACCTATTGGATCACAGGTTTTACCACGTGATTTACATGCTGATTATGTTCAAACTATCGCTTTAATTGGCACACAAATGGAAGAACTAGCTACCGAAATTCGGGCTCTTCAACGTTCAGAAATTCATGAAGTTGAAGAAGGTTTTGCTAAGGGACAAAAAGGTTCTTCTGCAATGCCTCACAAACGAAATCCAATTGGTGATGAAAATATTACTGGCTTGGCACGTGTTTTACGTGGTTATGCTGTTACGGCCTTAGAAAATGTGACATTGTGGCATGAACGTGATATTTCACATTCATCGGCAGAGCGTATTATTTTGGCTGATGCAACTGCCATTATCGATTACATGTTAAAACGACATACTGGTATTTTAAACAATTTGGGTGTTTTTCCTGATACAATGCAAAAAAATATGGATCGTACATACGGTTTGATATACTCGCAACGTCTCTTGTTAAGTTTGATTGATGCTGGACTATCTCGTGAACAAGCCTATGATACTGTACAACCCTTGACCGCCCGTTCTTGGGACGAACGTCTGATGTTTCGTGATCTTGTTGATGCCGATAGTACAATTTCATCACACTTAACAAAAGCCCAAATTGATGATGCCTTTGATTATCACTATCATTTACGTCATGTTGATGAAATTTTTAAGAGGGTAGGTTTAGTATGAGGTCGTTAATTAATCATCCAGCTATCAAATCGGTCTTAGCAACTGAAACTGATATTCAAGCACAAGTGCAACGTGTGGCAAACGAGTTAACAGTCAAATTTGAAGATCAAGTACAGCGACCGGTATTTATTGCCGTACTTAAAGGTGGCGTGATATTTGCAACAGATTTACTACGTAAAATGCCACTTGATGTTGATTTTGATTTCATTGATGTTAAAAGTTATTCTGGTATTGAATCGACAGGGCAAGTTAAAGTTGTACATGATGTGAGTATGGATTTAACGGGTCGTGATGTTGTTGTTGTTGACGAAATTATTGATTCTGGGCGAACGATGCAATGGTTGCATAATTATTTTGATTTAAAAGGTGCAGCAACAGTGACAACAGTAGCGTTGGCTGATAAAAAAGCAGCTCGTGTGGTTGATTTTGAAGTTGATTATTTTGGTTTAGACGTGCCGGATGAATTTTTAGTTGGTTATGGTATGGATTATAATAATTTTTTCCGTAATTTACCAGTTATTGCTATTGTGGATTTTGATAAATTGGATTTAATTAAGTAGGTTGTGTTCTTGTTGTTTGATATTTATTTTGATCATAAAACTTTAATAAATTATAAAAGCGCGGCTCTTAGTGAGTCGCGCTTTGACGTTGATTGATAAAATTTTGTAACGTAGGGGAATATAGTCGTTGTGCAGTCTGTAGAGATGCCACATTTTGGGCACCCAGCAGCGTAAACAGGCGTGGCAAAGCACGTTGCCAATCTTCAATTTGTTGAATAAGTGCAGTTTCGCCTCTATCCATCAGCGTTGCTAGCATAAATCCTGCACTTGACGTTAAGGATGCACCAAGCATTAAGCTGGTTACAATATCATTTGCAGACTGAATACCACCTGTTGCAACTAATGGTACTTGATTATCTACTAATTGTGCTGATAATAAACTTTCTACTGTGGATAAGCCAAATTGATCGATGTTGAAAGTATCTGGCTGCCGATTACGACGACGTTCAATGACTGCAAAATTAGTGCCATTTGCGCCACCTACATTGACTGCGGCAGGTCCAAGTTGATTGATTATGTCAAAAGCTTGGTCACTCATACCAAAGCCAACTTCTTTGATGATTACTGGGACAGGTGATTTAGCAATAATTGTGGCCAGATTTTCAAGCCAGTAAAATTCACGATCACCTTCTGCCATAACGAGTTCTTGTCCGACATTAACATGCATTTCAATTGCGTTAGCATCAATCATGTCAATGGCATTACGAACATTGTCTATCGGATGGTCTGCACCTAAATTGGCAATTAAGAATCCCTCAGGATTATTCTGACGGGCAATTTTAAAGGAGGCTACTGCATCAGATTCTTTTAAAGCAATTGATTGTGATCCCACTGCCATCGCCAAATTCGTTTTTTTGGCTACTTGGGCAAGTTGTCCATTAATGCGACCAGTCAAATGTGAGCCACCGGTCATTGCTTCAATATAAAAAGGCCAGTCAAAGTGATGATTTAAAATTGTTGTACTAAGATTGACATCTGCTACTGACATTTCTGGGAAAGTGTTAGGTAGCCAGCGTATATCGCTAAAATCAGCACCAACTTGTAGTCGTTGATTTTGGCGCCAAACATTGACACCCAGTGATAAATGTTCATCTTTACGATGCGCTTGCTTAGATTCACTCATAGCTAACCTCTTTTTGCGGTGAAATAACAATGACTTGTGCATCTATTTGATGTAATTGCCAAAAATGGATGAGATTGTCAACATTGTCGTTAAAAACTGCAAAACCATTGTCTCCAAAACCGGCACCGCTAATTTTTCCAGCAATATTTTTGAGACTTTCCAGTAATATGGCTAATTTTGGTGTGATATAACCAGTAGGTAAATTATGAGTGAGCAATCGCTGGTTGTCACGCAAACCTTTGGAAAAATTAACATAGTTACCTGTAATGACTGTATTAATAATATTTTGAACGGTATGTTGACTTTCAGATAAAAATTCTTGTGCTAAATGGATGTTTTTGATAGCAGATTTAGTGTCAGCTGACTCATGCGTTGCACCGAGTAGTAGTTGCCAGTCTGTTGGCCAAGGTAATGATGTAATTGCTAATTTTGGCCAAGGTTTATTGATAATAGTAGGGTTTAACCAACTATTATCAGCTTGTGCAAACTCAGATAAATCTGGACTTTCATAGGCAATGACACCACCATAAGTAATTGCGGCAATATCACCTAGAGAACCATTTTTTTGTACATGCAGATGAGCTAAACTAGCCAATTTAAAGCGCGTTAAAATTGGTAAGTTGAGTTGGAAAAAATCATTAAACGCTTCAACAACACCAACAACAACAGCGGCTGAAGATCCTAAGCCAATTTTACCAAATGGACCATTTAAGTTACTTGTAATTGTCATCATGATTTCGTTGAAATGATGATTGTTTGCATTAATCTTGACATAGTCATGGATAATTTTAATTGCAGCTCTAACATAGCGCCAGTCATCAGTATATTGATTTTCGGTCTGATTAATTTCGAAATGCCACTGCTTAGGAAGGGTATTTGAGTAGGCACTTGATGTTGTAGTTGAGGGCGTTATTTCAATACTTAAGCCAGTAGTTGTAGCAGCAATTATTGCTGTGTTTCCAGGATGTGTTATAGCATATTCGCCGGCTAAAAAAAGTTTACCGGGGATGAAAACTTTAGTCATAAGTTATACCTGATCCGCTCGTAGCAGTTTCAATATGAAGTTGCGGTAGTTTGTCATGTAAAGCTGCAACAACATGTGGGGCAGTGGTTAAAGTTGTGATAATCTTGACATTAGGACCAGCATCTATGGTTGCAAAAGCTAGCAAGCCTTGATGACGGATATCTTGAATGATTTTTAGTATTTGTTGTGTCTCACTTGTGAAGTAGGTGAAAGCTTGTTGTCGTGCAGTTAGATTTAAAGCATGCATACTTAACGCGTTGTCTTCTGCAATACTGCCAATTTTCTCAATATCTCTAGTCATTATCGCAGCCTGCATATCAACAAATTGGTTTTTACTCTGATTTAACCAGTCACCATAGTTTGGTGATGTCATCGCACGCCGCATGCCTTCACTAGAGCTAACTTTTTTAACGTCAGATGACACTTCAGCAACGACAAGCGCTATTGGCATATCAGGAGCATGTAGACTCTCAGCAAACGATGATAGATCATCCATGCCTTCATGCCACACGGCAAAATGACCATAAAGTGATCGTGAAGCTGACCCAGAACCACGACGTGCAAGTCGTGATAATGATTCATTTGACATTTCAAGCCCAAGCTCATGTGTGACAGCACCTGTGAGCGCCGCAAATGCGGAAGCTGAAGAGGCTAACCCAGCACTGGTTGGTACATGATTTGTTGATGTGACAGTTAACGGACTAAAATTACCAAGTTGTTCGCGTAAAACATTTAAAAAATGGTGCGTTCTTGTTGTGTCTACCGATAAATTGTTTAAAATTAGTTGATCACTGTGGGTATTTGGAGTGACCGTTGTCTGCGTATAAAATTGCTCAAGTGTTAGGGATAATGAACTGGTAGTTGGTAAATTTAAGATAGGATCTTTTTTACCCCAATACTTAATAAGAGCAATATTCGTATGTGCGGTTACAGTTGTGGACATAAGGGTTCTTTCTGAAAATATGAGTTACTTCAATATTATCATATTTAATCTTTTTAGGCAGGATTCATTGATAAAACAGGTAAACATTGTATGTTTAGGATTGTGCGAAATATGGTAATATAGGTGTAATACAAAATACCACTTTAATTGCGAAAAACAGTATTTTAGTGGCATAATTATTGGAGGGGTTTCATGGCTAAAAATAAAGAACAACAGTCTTGGTATCGGCGATTGTTTTCAGGTAATGATTTACTACAAGGTTTGCTTGTTATTTTACTCATCTTATTAATTATTTTTTTGGGTTGGCAAGTACGTTTTATATTTGAACCAGTACGTGCGTTATTTACAGCGGTGGGTGCACCAATTTTAATTGCTGGGGTACTTTATTACTTACTAAGTCCAGTGGTTAATCTCATTAGTAAATACACGAGATTACCACGTGGCATATCAATTGGCATTATTTTGATATTATTATTAGCAATAATAGCAGGGATTCTAACGACCGTTGTTTTTGTATTGCGCAGCCAGGTCGTCACTTTTACTGATAATTGGCCGAGCTATTGGCATACAAGTCAGAATTTCATTAATGAAACATTTAAATCAGACCAGTTCAATCCGGTGAGAGAATTTTTAAATCATACAAACACCAATATTAACCAAACCGTGATTGATTGGAGTCGAAAATACCTGACAACTGGTGTAGCTGGCATCAGTTCATTTGCATCAATATTAACAACTGTTGGCATAACAGCTGTTGCTACGCCTTTTATTTTATATTATATGTTATTAGATGGCCATAAATTTTCTGAATTTGTTGCTGAAAAATTTCCACCTCAAGCACAACAATCAATACAACAGTTACTGACAGATATTAGCAAACAAATTGCACAATACATTCGTGGACAATTGGGTGTTGCTTTTGCAGTTATGATTATGTTTAGTATTGGCTTCACGTTGATTGGGTTGCCCTATGGCATTCTACTTGCATTAATGGCAGGCTTGTTTAACATGATTCCCTATGTTGGGTCAATTATTGCACAAGTACCTGTATGGACTGTGGCATTAATAGCAGGTGGACCAAAAATGCTTGTATTAGCAATTATCGTGTTAGCTATTGAGCAACCAATTGAAGGACATGTTATTGCACCAAAAATTTTAGGTGAGGCGTTGTCTATCCATCCAGTAACAGTAATTGTCGTATTATTAAGTAGTGGACACATTTTTGGTGTGCTAGGTATCATTTTAGCAGTACCAACATATGCTGTTGTAAAGGTTATTGTGATACGTATATATATGTGGTGGCGTAACAATTCAGAATTTTATAAAGACGAAGTGGAAGATATATAGAAATGACTAATCATATTGTATTATTTGAACCATTAATGCCAGCAAACACTGGTAATATTGCACGTACCACAGCGGGTACTAATGCCATTTTACACTTAATCGAACCACTAGGTTTTGATCTTGATGATAAGCATGTTAAACGCGCAGGATTGGATTACTGGGAACATGTGAAACTAGTGAAACATGCCAGCTTGCCTGATTTTTTGGCAACTTTGACTGATAAAGATCAACTTTATTTAGTTTCAAAATTTGCTAATATGGATTACACACAACCTAATTATATGCAAATGCAAGGTGATCAGTACTTCTTGTTTGGTAAGGAAACGACTGGGCTACCGGAAGTATTTATGCGTCAAAACCCTGAAAAAGCCATTCGTATTCCACAAAATGATACACACATTAGGTCTTTAAACCTGTCAAATACCGTTGCAATTGTTTTGTTTGAAGCGTTACGTCAGCAACATTTTCCTAATTTAGATACAATTCATAACTATGAACAAGATAAATTGAAGTAATCGGTTGACAATGGTTGGAATAATTGTTAATATGGTATAGTTATTTCAATAATGAAATAGCATCTGACCATGGCTCGTTGGTCAAGCGGCTAAGACGCTGCCCTTTCACGGCGGAATCGAGAGTTCGATTCTCTCACGAGCTATAAAAAGTCGCAACTTTGGTTGTGACTTTTTATATTGTGTCAGACAATTTTGAGAATATAAGGAACAAGTGTTTGTTTTGCTTTCATGGTAAAATAAAGTTTAAGTAATAATTAATTATAAAGGTGAAGATAATTGGCAACTCGAAAAACACCACAAAAACGTCGTACACCGACGTCACGAAAAAAAACAAACACAAACACAAATACAATAATTAGTAAAAATATTGCTATTTTAGTGACGGTATTATTTGGTATCCTAGGGATATTTAAATTAGGTTTATTAGGTGCGTATACGGCAAATGTCATTCGATTCTTCTTTGGTAACTTATATCTTGGATTTTTAGTACCACTGACAGTTGTGTTGATTTATTATTTTGTATTTAAAAAATTACCCAAAATTCCGGGACATTTTTGGATAGGGGCTATTATGGTCTTTATTTCATTACTCACCATGTCTTCTTTGCTTTTTTTTACATACTCATTGAAGAATGGCAATGGTTATACGCAAGAGGTAAGCCATTTAATAGGCCAAGATTTTGTTAATAAGGCATCAAATACACCAGTAGGTGGTGGTAGCGTAGGTGCTATAATTTATCAGTTATTATTTACTTTGATGTCAAACATTGGCACGTGGATAGTTTCGATTATTTTATTGTTTGCTGGAATTGTTATTTTTTTCCGTATTCCTGCGCGTGATTTAACACAAAAAGGGATTGAAAAAGCGCAAAAAGGCGTTGCCTATGTTCAAGAGCAACATGCAAATATGCCACCAAGAGCATCACTTTTTAAAAAACGTGATCGGCAAAGAAAGCGTATGACTGATTACGGTGACGACCCATTAGGTGTTCATCAAGAAAAAGCACCAGTAATATCTGAAGCGCCACAGTCTGTTACTGATCGAGAAATACAAAATGCTGAGGACTTTGTAAAGCCCGAAATTAAATGGCAGGGACCTGTAACAGAAGAAGTCATACAAAATGATGTTGTGGCAAAAAATATAGGCAAATCAACCGAAACTAGTGATGAATTGATTGAATTGGCGACAGGCACAACAGAAGATGAGAATCCTGATTATCAATTGCCAACTATTGATTTATTAACGCAAATCACGCCAACTGATCAAACAAAGGAATTTAAAAGTTTGACTGAAAAATCACGTTTAGTGCGTGATACACTACTTAGTTTTGGTGTAGAGGCGGAAGTGACCAGTGTGTCTCTTGGGCCGACTGTGACGCAGTATGAGCTTAAACCAGGGCAGGGGGTTAAAGTTAATCGCATTGCTAATTTATCGGACGATTTGGCATTAGCGTTAGCAGCAAAGTCTATTCGAATTGAAGCACCAATACCTGGTAAACCATATGTAGGTATCGAAGTACCAAACGATACCCAAGCTACGGTTGGTTTCCGTGACATGATCGAACAAGCACCAAAAGATGATAAGCATCTTTTGAATGTGCCTTTGGGCCGTGATGTCACAGGGAATATTATCATGGTTAATTTAGCAGATATGCCACATTTATTAATTGCTGGATCAACTGGTTCAGGTAAGTCAGTCGGTTTAAACAGTATCATCATTTCAATTCTTCTAAAGGCAAGACCCAGTGAAGTAAAATTGATGATGGTCGATCCGAAAGTAGTTGAATTATCAATTTATAATGGCATTCCACATTTATTGACTCCAGTTGTTTCTGACCCACGAAAAGCAGCTAAGTCTTTGCAAAAAGTTGTGGACGAAATGGAAAACCGTTATAAATTACTTGCGCAGTTTGGTAAACGTAATATTGGCGAATATAATTTAGCAGTGGACAAGCAAAATGCTGAAGCAAAAGAATCTGGTGCTAGTGTTATGCAAAAAATGCCCTATATTATAGCCATTGTTGATGAATTTGCAGATTTGATGAGTACAGTTGGTTCAGAAATAGAAGTATCTATTGCCCGTTTAGGTGCAAAAGCGCGAGCAGCGGGTATTCATATGATTCTAGCAACGCAACGGCCGGATGTCAAAGTTATTAATGGGACAATTAAAAGTAACATTCCTGGACGTATTGCTTTTAGAACGGCTTCGGGTATCGATTCACGCACCATTTTAGACAGCAATGGTGCTGAAAAATTGTTAGGCAAGGGAGACATGATTTTTGCGCCGCCAGGCAAACCAACGCAACGCGTTCAAGGCGCGTTTATCAGCAATACTGATGTCACTAATGTTGTTGAGTTCGTTAAAGCACAACAAGAAGTGCAGTACTCAGAGTCAATGACTGTAACTGATGATGAAATTTCACAAGATAGTGGCAATGGTGTGAGTCAAGGGGATAGTGAAGATGAACTATTTCAAGAGGCTATCCAATTTATTATTGAACAACAAAAAGCGTCAACATCATTACTACAACGCCGTTTTCGTATTGGTTACAATCGCGCTGCACGATTAATTGATGATTTAGAAGCTGGTGGTTATATTGGTCCTGCTGACGGATCACGACCACGTCATGTCAATATTACTGATGGCACCTCAGGGATAGAGCATGACTAATCTTTGTAGAGTACGAATTATTAAAAAATAAAAAATACACGAACTAAGCTATGTCTTAGTTCGTGTATTTTTTATTGTTGTTTAAACATAGGTTTAATTTGTGCAGCGAAACTATGATCAGGATCATTAACAAATTGCGTATAATCCTGCCAATACTTATCGGATAATATAACTGGTTCTGCAATATTATCTGGAATAAATTCTCTAGGAATGTTGCCATCACTATTTAACGGACCATCATAGCTCATTGAAAAATCTTTTAATTTTTTTTCAATGACTAATGATTGCGGTCCAAACCAATTGTATGGTTCACGATGAATATGATTGTCGTCAGTTTGGCACATATCAAAATGTGAGTGTACTTTGAATGGGTGAACTAGGGAAACAAATGTGATTTGACGATTATCAATATAAATAATACAGGCAGCCATTTCGGAGGGTAAATTGCGCTGTTTATTCTTTTCTGCCGCCAGTAATAATAAGCCAGTATAATCAAGGCGCAGTGTTACCGGTTGACCAAGCAGAATTGTCAGGAGTTGTTCTGGAGCGATACTTAGTGTTTTCATAATTAGTCTTGAACCTGAATGAAAGAAAAACTGTTGAAGTCAAATAAACCTTGATCTGTTATTTTAAGACTTGGAATAACTGGTAGTGCCATAAAGGATAACGTCAAGAAGGGGTCATACTTAATGTCGCTAATTTCAGAAAAAGCTTGTTGTAACTTATTATTGGTGGCAATTGTATCTTGAAATGACTGATCAGACATCAATCCGCCAATGGCAAGTGGTAAAGTGGTTATCTTGCCATTATTAACAACAACTTGTCCGCCACCAATTTCACGTAATGTATCGGCAGCGAGAATAATGTCTGAATCGTTTGTACCAGCAATAATAATATTGTGAGAATCATGAGCAATAGTTGAAGCAATTGCGCCAGATGTCAGATTAAATCCTTTGATTATACCAATACCGTGTCCAAGATTATGGTATCGTTCTGCGACAACTATTTTTGCGTAAGTGTTATTTGGTATAAAATAGCCATTGTTACTTGGGACAGTTTCAATAGTATGCTGTGTTGTAATATGGTGAGGCATGATATTCATCACATGTGCAGGCTTTTTGGGATCAATTGGTAATTCAATATCTGATGTTACCAAAGTGAAATTAAGAAGTTGATTGGCTAGTGGTGTCACTTGGGTTTCGGGTTCAACATACCATTCACCATTTATCATCGTTTTTTTCACAGTAAAATCATCTAGTTGATTGATTATGACTAAATCAGCTACAAAACCGTCAGTTAATGCGCCAACATTTTGGAGATGCTGTGCTTGGGCAGCATTATAACTACCGATTGTGAAAGCCATAGCAGGGGCCATACCATTTTCAATTGCTAACTTAACACTGAAATCAATGGCACCTTCATGTTGTATATCATTTGCTGTTTTATCATCAGTAGCAAATGAAAAATGTGATTGATTGGCAACGTTAATTGCTGGCAGAATAGCAATTTCGTCACGTTCAACTGTACCTTCACGGACAAATACTGAAAAACCTGAATTTAATCGCTCAAGTGCCTGTGTTGCATTTTCACTCTCGTGATCGGTATCAATACCATATTTGCGGTAAATTGCGAGTTGTTCTCGTGATAATCCTGAAGCATGGCCATCGACATGCTTACCGGCTGCCTGTGCATCCATGATTTTTTGATGCATATCATCATCTTCATTGAAAACAGCAGGAAAATCCATTACTTCCGCCAGACCGTTAACTTCTGGTACGCTGTAAAATGGTTTAAGCGCGTCTGCGTGGAGTGTAGCACCAGCATGCTCAAATGATGTTGCTGGAACAGATGATGGTAACATGTAGTGTATGTGAAGAGGTGATTGACGTGCCTCCTCTAACATATATTGAATACCCGAAACGCCGGAAACACTAGCAATTTCATGTGGATCAGCAAAAATTCTAGTAATGCCATGTGGGATGACTAGTTTACCAAACTCACTAGGTGCTAATAATGAACTCTCAATATGCACATGAGCATCAATTAACCCGGGGATAATATACTGTCCCTGAGCATCGTATGTATGTAGGGCTTTTAGATCTGAGCGATGGCCACGATAAATAATTTTGGTGTTGTCTATCCAAAGTTCTGTTTCATCAAATTTAAGATTAAATACATCTAAAATTTTGGCATTAATAATATGCCATGTCACGTTTTTTGTCACAGTAACGCTCACTTTCATTTTTTAATAGTTTACCACAATTTAGTGTTTGTGAATGATAGATATATTGTCTAGTAAAGAAAATAAATTGTTAATTAGACCTATACCAATTTTTATATATCGTTGACAAATAGCTTAGTATGCTTTAAAATAGTGGTTGTTAGTGCGATATTGAAAGTTTAACCAATTTAAAAAAGAGGATATATTTATGTGTGGAATTGTTGGTGCTACAGGATTGAATCAAGTTTTACCAAGTTTGTTAAGAGGTTTAGAAAAACTGGAGTATCGTGGCTATGACTCAGCTGGTGTTTATGTTAATGGTGGTGATGCTGGTGACTTTTTAGTACGAGAAAAAGGCCGTGTTTCGGTATTGGAAGAGGCAACTAAAAATAAAAACATCACTGGTACAGCAGGTATTGCGCATACACGTTGGGCTACACATGGTGGCGTTTCTGTCGAAAACGCACACCCACATATGTCTGAAGATGGCCGCTTTTTCTTGGTTCATAATGGCGTTATTGAAAATTATGATGAATTACGCGATACTTATTTGCAAGGGGTAGAGTTACACTCACAAACTGATACCGAAATTGCTGTTCAATTGATTGATAAGTTTTCAAAAGAAAATAATATGTCGACGTTTGATGCCTTTCGTCAAATGATTTCTTTGTTGGACGATAACTCTGCTTATGGCTTTTTGTTAATGGATAATGAAACACCTAATTTATTGTATGCTGCTAAGAAAAAGTCACCACTGTTAATTGGTGTGTCAGATCAGGGAAATGTTGTGACATCAGATGCAGCGGCAATGCTTGATGTGACGCAAGACTTTATTGAGTTGATGGATGGTGACGTTGCAATTATTGATAAAAAAGCAGTGCATTTGTTTGATGCACAGGGTCATGAAGTGACACGTGAGCCATTTCATTTGGATATCGACGCTTCAGAAACTGATAAGGGTGTATATCCTTACTACATGCTAAAAGAAATTGATGAACAAGTGATTGTGGCACATACATTATCACAATATTACTTTGACGACAATGCACAAATTCAAAATATTGATGATGACATTATTTCAGCAATTAAAGCAGCTGATCGTCTTTATATTGTTGCTGCTGGTACATCTTATCACGCTGGACTTGTGGGAAAACGGTATTTTGAACAATGGACTGGTATTCCGACAGAAGTACATATTTCTTCGGAATTTGCTTATGATCAACCCTTGCTAAGTCAACGGCCATTCTTTATTTTCTTGAGTCAGTCAGGAGAAACAGCTGATTCCCGTGAAGTTCTTGATAACGTGGTTAAGCAAGGTTATCCTTCTTTGACTTTAGCAAATGTTATGAATTCAACTTTAACACGTGAAGCAAACTTTGCACTGCCATTGCTGGCTGGTCCAGAAATTGCGGTGGCTTCTACAAAGGCTTATACAGCACAGATTATTGTCGAAGCAATTTTGGCACATGCAGTGGGTAATAGTCAAATTGATTTGAAAAATGAATTGGCAAAAACTGCTGTTGAAATGCAAGTTATTATTGATCAAAAAGATGAATTTAAAGCGATTGCTGAACAAGCATTGCGGGGACAAAGATCAGCGTTTTACATTGGTCGTGGTTTGGATGCTGCGGTAGCGGTTGAAGCCGCTTTGAAGTTAAAAGAGATTTCTTATATTCAAACAGAGGGATTTGCTGCTGGTGAATTAAAGCATGGTACAATTTCATTAATTGAAGAAGGCACACCGGTATTTGCTTTGTTAACACAGTCAAAGACTGCAGGGTTAGTGCGTGGCGAAATTGCACAAGTAGCAGCCCGAGGTGCTAATACAATTATTATTTCAGGCAAAAAGTTAGCCAAAAAAGGGGATGCCTATGTTTTGCCAGATGTTAATGAATTATTAATGCCTTTGCTAACAGTTATACCTGCCCAATTAATTGCTTACTATGCAACATTAGATCGTAATCTTGATGTTGATCGTCCAAGAAATTTGGCTAAGTCTGTTACAGTACAATAAAATTGAGACGTGATAAGAAAATTCTTATCACGTTTTTTTGTGCCTGAGCGTGACATCTGGTAAAATGAGTTAGATACCATTGCGCATGTTGCGCATCAAGGAGGGGGCCATCTTGGCGCTTTTTAAAACGAAAACGAATTTTAGTACTGTACAGGCAAAATTGAAAATACCCGATCATGTTGCTATTATTATGGATGGCAATGGTCGATGGGCGAAACAACGCCTTATGCCAAGAATTGCTGGTCACAAAACAGCTATGAACACAGTCAAAAAAATAGCTACAGCAGCCAGCGATTTAGGCGTTAAAGTATTAACGTTATACGCTTTTTCAACTGAAAATTGGTCGCGCCCGAAGGATGAAGTTAATTTTTTAATGCAATTGCCAATTGACTTTTTTAATGATTTTGTGCCAGATTTAGTTAAAAATAATATTCGAGTTCAAATAATGGGGGATATTAATGGTCTCCCAAAGGGAACACAAATCGCAGTGAAAAATGCCATCAATCAGACTGCTAAAGGAACGGGCATGATTTTGAATTTTGCCTTGAATTATGGGGGGCAAGTAGAGATCGTTGAGGCAGCTAAAACATTAGCCCAGCAGGTTGCTAGTGGTGAGATTGTACCAAATGATATTAATGCTACCCTTTTTTCGAGGGCATTACAGACAGGCGATCTTGGTGATTTGGCTGCACCTGATTTAATGATACGGACTTCGGGAGAACTACGTTTGAGCAATTTTATGCCTTATCAAGCAGCTTATACAGAATTATATTTCACTGATGTCTTATGGCCTGACTATACTGCAGATAATTTAGTTGAAGCTATTACATCATTTACTTCACGTGATCGTCGATTTGGCGGTTTAAACGACAAATACGAAAGCGAGACTTGATAAATGAAAGTGCGTGTTATAACTGCCGTTGTGGCTTTACTCATCTTTGTGCCACTTCTGATTATAGGTAAGTTGCCCTTATTGATTTTAACATTGATAATGGGGGTTGTTGCGATGAGTGAAATCTTACGGATGAAACATATTATTTTGGTATCAACTGAGGCGCTCATTAGTTTTGTGGGCGTCATCGCAATTACCTTACCCAACAGCTTTTGGCATGACATTCCGTTTATTAAAAGTGCGCATATTGTGTTTTACATTTTGGCATTTTTAATGCTATTAAATACTGTGCTAGCTCGTAATCATTTTAATTTTGATGATGCAGGAGCAATGACATTAGCTATGCTATACATTGGTACCGGCTTTCATTATTTTTTTCAAGCAGCAAGCGTTGGTTTACCAACAGTTTTTTTCGGTATGTTGATTGTTTGGATAACTGATTCTGGTGCATACATGTTTGGACGTGCATTGGGGAAACATAAATTGGCGCCTAAAATTAGCCCTAATAAAACATGGGAGGGATCGATTGGTGGTAGTGTAGTTGCTATTGTCATTATTCCGATAATTTTTAGCATGTTTAAATGGTTGCCAAATTATGGGTTACTTGAATTGCTGGTGTTTGCAATTATATTGTCAATTGCAGGGCAATTGGGAGATTTGATTGAATCAGGATTTAAAAGACATTATGGTGTTAAAGATTCAGGAAATATATTACCAGGTCATGGCGGTATTTTAGATCGTTTTGACTCAATGCTCATCGTAATGCCGTTGATGGCTATTTTAGGTATGTTAGGATGAAAACCATATGAATTTAACCGCAATTATTGCATTTATATTTGTTTTTGGTGTATTGGTAGCAGTACATGAATTTGGGCACTTTTTTGTTGCTAAAAAAGCAGGGGTACTAGTACGCGAATTCGCAATTGGTATGGGACCAAAGTTATTAAGTTGGCGTCGCAATCATACAGCGTATACGGTTCGAATCTTGCCAGTAGGTGGCTATGTTCGCATGGCAGGATTAGATGAAGAAGCAGACTTAGATCCTGGGCAACGGGTACGCTTAATATTTGATGATCAAAAAAACATTATAAAAATTGATAAGCGTATTGATGAGTTTGGCGAAGGGGTACCATTTCAAGTAGACACGTTTGATTTAAGTGATGACTTAATTTTAACCGGTTTTCTAAATGGCGACGAGTCATCAAAAACGTTATCAGTTCATCACGATGCCACGATTGTTGAAAGCAATGGGACAGAAATTCAAATTGCACCTCGAGATACGTGGATTCAAAGTGCTAAAGTTTATAAACGCGCGTTAATTAATATTGCGGGACCAGCAATGAATTTTATTTTAGCGCTGGTCGTATTTTCTGGATTGGCATTTGCTTTACCGGAAGTGACGTTAAACGAACCAATTGTTGGTACTGTCCAAAGTAATATGCCAGCAAAAGAAGCTGGTTTGAGAGCTAATGATCAAATTATTGCTATTAATAATCAAAAAATGACCACTTGGGAACAGGTAGCAACCACCATTAGTAATACACCAAACAATAAGTTTGTTTTTTCCGTATTACGAAACGGAAATAAAATAAAATTAAACATGACTGCAAAAACTGTTAAAATAGATGGTGTTAACAGATCATTAGTAGGTATAACAGCACGGACATATACTGATTTTGGTTCGCGCATTAAATATGGTGTTTTAACGACAAGTACGACGATACAAAGAATTTGGTACGCTTTAAGTCACCTTTTTTCTGGTGGGTTTAGCTTAGATAAGCTGGGTGGACCGGTATCTATCGCCAAGCAAACATCCACGGTAGCCAAAACAGGATTTCTGGGTATTTTGGCTTTTATGGCTATGCTATCGTTAAATTTAGGGATTATGAATTTAATTCCAATACCAGCATTGGATGGCGGCAAATTGGTTTTAAATGCTATAGAAGCCGTCCTTCGTAGACCGTTACCAGCATCAATTGAAAATGTGGTGACGATTGGCGGTGCAGTTTTCATGTTTGTTTTGATGATTGCTGTCACAATAAACGATTTATTACGTTGAATCTTTAAATAATAAGCGACATAGACTATTCAAAAAAATTGAGCGAGGATTACTTATGAAACAATCTAAATTGTTAATGCCAACTTTACGAGAAATACCTGCTGATGCAGAAGTTAAGAGTCATCAGTTATTACTTAAAGCTGGGTTTATTCGTCCTGTAGCGGCAGGTATGTTCTCATATTTACCAATGGCTAAGCGTGTATTAAATAAAATTGAAAATATCATTCGCGAAGAAATGAATGCTATTGATGCTAATGAAATGCTGGTACCAGAAATTTTACCCGCTGAACTTTGGGAAAAATCAGGTAGATATGAAACATATGGGCCAGCATTGTATAAGTTTAAAAACCGTCAGGATCGTGATTTTATTTTAGGTCCGACACATGAAGAAACATTTACACAGCTCATGTCTGATGATATTAAATCTTATAAAAAACTACCGTTGGTTGTTTATCAAATTCAGCCAAAATTTCGTGATGAAAATAGACCACGCTTTGGACTCTTACGTACCCGTGAGTTTATTATGAAGGATGCTTATTCATTTAGTGCAGATCAAGCAGGCTTAGATCAAGCATTTCATAATATGGAAACTGCTTATATTAAAATTTTTGATCGTATTGGGTTGTCATATCGTGCCATTGTTGGTGACGCCGGTGCGATGGGCGGATCAGATTCAAAAGAATTTTCAGCCCCTGCTGCTGCCGGAGAAGATATTATTGCCTACTCTGATGCAACAGATTATGCGGCTAACTTAGAGATGGCGAAAGATTTTTACGAACGACAAAATCAAACTGCAGAAGCGCAAGCACTAACGTTAATTGATACGCCGAATGCAAAAACGATTACAGAAATTTCAAATTTTTTATCAATTGAAGCGACAATGATTGCAAAGACAATTATGTTTGTGGCAGATGATAAATTAGTAGCAGTTGTAACGACTGGTGATTTTGAAGTTAACACTGTGAAGGTGCAAAATTTCTTACAGGCTGATACGCTTGAAGTTGCAGAAGAAAACCAAGTACGCGACCTATTGGGAGCTGGATTTGGGTCACTTGGGCCGGTTAATCTACCTGAAGAGGTGCAATTGTTGGTCGATGAGCGTGCTGCTGATATGGCAAACTTTGTTGCTGGTGCGAATGAAGATGGTAAACATTATCAAAATATTAATTGGCAACGTGATGTTAAACTTCTTGAAGAAAATATTGGTGATTTCCGTACAGCACGTGAGGGAGATACTGCAGTTGATGGTAAAGGTCAATTAGTATTTACGCCAGGAATTGAGATCGGCCATATATTTAAACTCGGTACGCGTTATTCAAAAGTGTTAGGTGCACAAGTGTTGAATGAAAATGGTCGTCAAACAGACATGATTATGGGGTCTTATGGCATCGGTGTGTCGCGTCTTCTCAGTGCTATAGTTGAACAAAAAGCTGATGCAGACGGTCTTATATGGCCTGCAAATGTTGCGCCATTTGATGTACACATTGTGCCAGTCAATATAAAAGATGCCGATCAAGTACGTGTGGCAGGACAATTAGAAACGTTATTGACAACACAAGGATTAGAAGTCTTAGTTGATGATCGAAAAGAGCGTGCTGGCGTTAAGTTTGCTGACGCTGATCTTATAGGCTTACCAATTCGAATTACGGTCGGTAAAAAAGCCAGTGAAGATATTGTCGAAGTTAAGGTACGCGCAAGTAATACAAATATTGAGATGCGCCTAAGTGAGGTCGTTGATTCTGTTTCGGTATTACTGAGCGGTGATAAATAAGACAAAAAACCGATTCTTTCGGTTTTTTTAATCAATAAATTAGAGGGAAATATGGCATTAACCCAACAAGAACAATTACAGCATTTACTGAATCATATTCAGTTACCCGAAGAAATGAAGGGGTTTTTTAGTGGTGGTGAACTAACACAGGTTGTTGTTTCAAAAAACTCAAAAACGTGGACCTTTCAATTAGCCTTGGATAAAATATTGCCCGTTAATGTATTGATGCAACTTCGTCAAAATTTACACACGGCATTTACTAATATTGCAGGGACAGTAGTAATCATTAAAACATCAGTTCAAGTAGTTGATGAAGAGCTAGTTAATCAATATTGGCATATTGCACTTTCAGAATCAAACCTGAATCATACTGTCATTCAACAAATGGCTAGTAACACGATGCTAAAAAGAATAGACCAGAATCACTATAGCGTTGCCGTTGGTGCTCAGCTATTATATAGTTCTTTAAATGAATCCGCATTAGACTCAATTGTGTCTGCATATCAAAATTTTGGTTTTTCTAAAATCATTTTGACACCAAGCAAAGATGATGTTTTAGCGCAACAAATTGAAGAAAGCGTTGCGCAACACCATGCCAAGGTGAATGAAGATTTGCAAAAGGCAATTAAAGCTAGTGAACAAGCTAAACCAAAATCGTCAATGACAGGTGTGAAATTAACACTAGGACGTAAAATTGCAACTGATGCTGAGATAACACGCTTAGAAACAATTGATAATGAGGAAAATCGTGTAGTTGTCGAAGGATACATATTTGCTAGTGAAATTCGTGAATTGCGTTCAGGGCGTAAACTCATGACACTTAAAGTAACAGACTATTCAAGTGCCATAGCTGCTAAAAAGTTTTCAAATAATGAATCTGATGAGGCCGTATTTGAAAACTTGAAAACTGGTATGTGGGTACGCATGTCTGGTAATGTCCAAGAAGATACTTATGCGCGTGAATTAGTGTTAAACATTTATGATTTGCAAGTTATTGATCATGAAGGTCGTCAAGAAAAATATCAAGGTGACAAAAAGCATATTGAATTACAAGTGCACTCTACTATGTCATCAATGGATGCGGTAACCGATTATGCTGCTGTGGCAAAGCTAGCTAAAAATTGGGGGCAAGAAGCACTGGCAATCATTGATACAGCTAACGTGCAGGGTTTTCCAGAAGCAGTAGCTGCCGGACAGAAAAACGATTTAAAAATGATTTATGGTATGGAAGCTAACCTTGTTGAAGATGGGGAACCAATCGGATTTGGTTTATCACCAGTTGCGTTACTTGATAAGGACACAATTTATGTTGCGTTTGATTTAGAAACAACTGGACTATCTGCTGTAACAGATAAGATTATTGAACTGTCTGCTGTTAAAATGCAGCTTGGCAATGTCATTGAAAAGTTTTCAGAATATATTAATCCAGGCTTCCCACTATCTGATTTTACAACTAAATTAACTTCGATAACCGATACAATGGTTGCTCATACTGATACTGAAGAAAATATTATTAAACGGTTTAGACAATGGGTTGGTGAGGCTGTTTTAATTGGACACAATGTGACCTTCGACATTGGTTTTATGAATGCCGCTTACGCAAGATATAGCCAAGAATCTATTACAAATCCAGTGATTGATACTTTACCATTTACACGGTGGTTGTACCCTGATTATAAGTCTTATCGATTAGGCACGATTGCCAAGCGTTTTAATATTAATCTAGAACAAGCGCATCGCGCAATATTTGATGCAGAAACTACTGGGCATATTGCTTGGCGTCTGATCAAAGAAGCAAATTTACGTTATGATTTAGTTCGTCATGAGCAATTAAATGATCATATGACAGAAGGCGATGCTTGGAAACACGGACGTCCAGTTCATGCTACGTTACTTGTTCAAAATGATATTGGTTTGAAAAATTTATATAAATTGGTTTCTCAATCCAATATTAATTTTTTTGCTCGTGTGCCACGTATCCCACGTTCAATTTTAGATCAATATCGCGAAGGATTAATTATTGGCACTGGTGATACAAGTGGTGATGTCATTATGACATTGATTGAAAAGGGACGAGATGAAGCCCTTAAAAAAGCTCAGTATTATGATTATATCGAAATTCAACCAACTGCGAATTACGAGCCAATGCTTGAATCAGAATTAATCGCAAATACAGAAAAGTTACACGCTATTTTACAAGAGATGGTGTCAATTGGTGATCAGTTAAAAAAACCTGTCGTTGTAACGGGAGATGTTAAGTATACAAATCCGGAAGATAAAATTTATCGTGATATTTTAATTGCCACGCAACCAGGTAATCCTCAAAACAGGACAGCGTTACCTAAACTGTATTTTCGTACAACTCAGGATTTATTGGATGATTATGCTTTTATGGGTGAAGATTTGGCCAAAAAACTAATTATCGACAATACACATGTTGTTGCTAATATGTTGGAGACGATTTCACCACTAAAAAGCGGTTCGTATCCGCCTAATATTCCAAGTGCTGGTGATGAACTTACCAAACGCACACTTGCAACAGCCAAAAAATGGTATGGTGATCCGGTGCCAAATGTCATTCAATCACGAATTGATCAAGAATTAACTGCAATTATTGGCAATGGATTTGCGCCACACTATATTATCGCGCAACGACTAGTTGAAAAATCAAACAAAGATGGTTATTTAGTGGGTTCACGTGGCTCGGTTGGTTCTTCCTTTGTTGCCACAATGTCAGGTATAACAGAGGTTAACCCTTTTGCACCGCATTATCGTAGCGCACATGGCGATTATTTTGAGTTGGCAGATCCTAAAATCTATGAGTCGGGTTATGATCTTCCTGACAAAGCTGACCCTAATCATCCAAATGAAATGTTAATTGGGGATGGCCAAAATATTCCATTTGAAACGTTCATGGGCTTTAAAGGGGACAAGGTACCAGATATTGATTTGAATTTTTCTGGTGATTATCAACCCATTGCACATAACTATATGAAAGTGTTGTTTGGTGAACATAATGTTTACCGTGCAGGAACAATAGCAACTGTCGCTGAGAAAACGGCCTTCGGTTACGTTAAGGGTTATGAAAGAGATCATGAGAAACAATATCGTGGCGCTGAGGTAGAACGTTTAGCGCAAGGCGTAACTGGAGTTAAGCGGACAACTGGCCAGCATCCAGGAGGCATTTTGATTGTGCCACGAGAGTATGAGGTGTATGACTTTACACCGGTACAATATCCAGCGGATGACCAAAAATCGTTGTGGCAAACGACGCACATGGATTATCACGCTATTCACGATAACTTACTCAAAATGGATATATTAGGACATGATGATCCGACTATGGTTCGCACTTTAAAAGATATGTCAGGAATTGACCCACAATCAATTCCAGCCAATGATCCCGGTGTATTGAGTTTGTTTACATCACCAAAAGCGTTAGGCGTGACGGAGGAACAAATTTTTTCAAAGACTGGTACACTTGGTTTACCAGAATTTGGTACAAATTTTGTGCGTGGCATGTTGGAAGAAACACAACCACATAATTATTCGGAATTGTTACAAATTTCTGGTTTATCACATGGCACTGATGTGTGGTTAGGAAATGCGAACGAATTAATTGAAAATGGTACAGCAACAATCGGTACGGTTATTGGAACACGTGACAAAATTATGACTGATTTGATTAATTGGGGATTTCCAGCAGCTGATGCATTTAACGTTATGGAAAAAGTGCGTAAAGGCAAGGGAATAACGGATGACTATCAAGTGCAGTTACGTGAAGCAAAAATTCCAGAATGGTATATTCAATCAATGCTAAAAATTAAGTATATGTTTCCGCGTGCTCATGCGGCAGCATATGTATTAATGGCCTTGAGAATTGCATACTTTAAAGTATATTTCCCAATGATTTACTACGCGACTTACTTTTCTGTCCGTGCAGATCAATTCGATATTGTGGCGATGAGTCGTGGAAAGAACGCAACGAAAGAGGCTTTGAAACGTTTACGAGCGCTTGGAAACGATGCGACTGTTGGTGATAAAAATTTGCTAACTGTACTTGAGATGGCTAATGAAGCGCTTGAACGAGGGATAACTTTTTCGATGGTGGATTTGTACAAATCAGAGGCCAATGAATGGGTTATTGATGGCGACACATTAATCCCACCTTTTTCAGCAGTCCCTAGTTTAGGAGAGAACGTTGCTAAGCAAATTATTGTTGCACGGCAAGATAAGTCCTTCTTAAGTAAAGAAGATCTGAAAAAACGTGGTAAGGTATCACAAACAGTTATTGACTATTTAACACAGAATTCTGTACTAGATGGTATGCCTGATGAAAATCAGTTAAGTTTGTTTGATTTTTAATAGATGCATCTAACTTATGGCAAGGTAAGCGTATAACATGTGAATTAATAATGGTAAACGACATAAAAACAGGAGTCAAGTTATGAGACATGAGTGGCACCAGAAGGTTGCAAATTGTTTTGAATATGTGCTAAATATAGTGATGATTTGTATTGGCTTTGTGATTTTTGGATTTTTATTACGCGAGATTTATAATTTAGCACACTTATTGATTACGATTAACGATATGCGAGCGCATTTTAATGAAATAACTGAGGCGACATTAGCAGTATTCTTATTTTTTGAGTTTATGAGTCTGGTGCGCGAATATTTCATTAAAGACGCACATATTAGTATGGAGAGCTTTTTGTATATTGGCGTAACCGCGCTTATTCGTGCTATTTTGGTATATCATGATCAAACCACTAAAACATTATTATTAGCAATTTCAATTTCTCTGCTAGTTGTTGCATTGACAATTTATCGTTTTTTTAGAGAAAAAAAATAAAATAATAGTAACGGATTAATATTTAAAAATCTCTGTGAAATTGGTATTAAAAAACCGAGTTCACAGAGATTTTTTGATTCAATGTGTGTAAGATTGACTTTCATAAGATGATGGTGGACTTATCTGACTTAAACTTGTTGGGAAATACCTAATTAGCACCTATTAACGCACTTTTTTGATACTTAAAATCATGGTATGATGATAGATATGATAAAAATTAATGAAGGGAATGTGTTCAGTCGCAATTGCTTGTCCTTTATAATAAAGCTGATATAAAAAACAAATGGAAGCACTTGTGACTGGATACTATAAGCCATGACTAAAAATATTGTTGTACTTGGTAGCCTAAATGTCGATAACATTATGAAAATGCCACGCATGCCACTAGTCGGTGAAACTATGGCATTAACTGATGTGACGACAGCACCCGGTGGTAAGGGAGCAAACCAAGCGGTGGCCGCCGCACGTCAAGGAGCCAATGTCTCATTTATTGGTTCTGTTGGGAATGATAGCAATGGTCAATTTATGCGTGCCACATTACTTTCAAATGGGGTTAACGTCAATGCAGTGACAACAAATAGTGAAGTACCTACTGGATCAGCTTACATTATGTTGCAAGAAAATGGGGCAAATACAATTTTGATTCATGGTGGTGCAAATCAGGCACTCACAGTCGCTGATTTAGATGAAAATGTGATTGCAAAAGCGGATACACTGATTGCACAATTTGAGGTACCATTAGAGGTTATTGTTGCAGCTTTTAAAATTGCTAAGGCAAATAATGTGCAAACTATTTTAAACCCTGCACCAGCTGTTTATGATTTAATACCAGAATTAACGCATGTAACAGATATTATTTTACCAAATGAAACTGAGGCACAATTATTGACGGGTATTACCGTTGAGAATAATGAAGCAGTTTTGAATCGTGTGAGCAATGCAATTCTAGCTAAAGGTGTGCCACGTAGTATTATTACATTAGGTGACGCGGGTTCTTTTGTAGCGGATAGAGATAAGCGTTGGTGGGTTAAACCTAATAAAGTTGATGCAGTTGATACAACAGGTGCTGGTGATACTTTTATTGGTACGTTAGCCAGTGTGATTGATGCTGATTTTAATAACTTGGAAGAAACTGTGAAACGGGCAAGTATTGCGAGTGCGATTGCTGTCACACGTGCTGGCGCTATTCCTTCAATCCCGACACGTGATGAGGTCGATGCTTTCTAATGTCAACTTTACCAGAGGATTTTATAAGCAAATATACACGTTTGTTAGGTAACGAATCAATCGATTTCTTTAAAGCATTCGATGGTCCTGTGCAAAAGGCGTATCGTATTAATCCCTTAAAAGCGAATACTGATTTACTAGACACACCAAATGATGGGCAAGTACCGTATGGTCAATGGGGTTTTTTTGGTGCGGTTTCGGGTCACTCTATATCACATGTGACGGGTGTCGTTTATTCTCAAGAACCTTCAGCACAGTTTGTCGGCGAAACTGTGCGGCCAGAACCTGGGGAACGTATTTTGGATTTGGCAGCGGCTCCAGGTGGCAAAACGACTCATTTAGCAGCATTTATGCAACAAAAGGGACTTTTGTGGTCCAATGAAATTTTTTTGAATCGTGCTAAAATATTAAGTGAAAATGTGGAACGTATGGGCTTGCAAAATAGTGTTGTGAGCTCCCATACACCGGCGGAACTTAGTGTTAAGTTACCACAATATTTTGATAAAATTTTACTTGATGCGCCTTGTTCGGGAGAAGGCATGTTTCGAAAAAATATCACTGCAATAAAGCAATGGCATAAAGATTTTCCCCAAGAACTAGCCGAACTCCAGCGTGAAATTTTGCATGAAGCAGTAAAAATGTTGCGCCCTGGCGGTCAAATTATCTATTCGACGTGTACGTTTTCACCAGAAGAAGATGAACAAATGATTGCATGGTTGATGTCTGAATATCCTGAATTCACCCTAAAAGCAATTAATAAACCACAAGATACATATATTAGTGATGGCCAGCCTGCATGGGCAGATAAGCAATTTACAGATGGTCAAGTGGATCAGAGTAAAACAATTGATCAAGAAGTACTTAAAAAAACGGCACGTTTGTGGCCACAACGATTGAATGGAGAAGGTCATTTTGTGGCCAAACTTGAAAAATCACCAAATGTACCTTTAAGTGATCACATTGTTAAGCCACTCAAACCAATTGAATTGAATTCTGAACAACAAAAATTAATGACTTCATTTGTCAGTGAATCTTTTGTTTCATTCCAGTTAGACAAGCGTCAATTCACTTTATTCGGGGACCGGTTATACTTAGCACCTGTTGGAACACCTGATATTTCAGGAATGAAAATTTTACGTTTAGGCATAGAAATGGGCACTTTTAAAAAGAACCGTTTTGAACCAGCGCATGCCTTGGCGTTGGCAATGCATCCAGATGAGTTTGTACAAAAATACAATATGACTACTGATGATTGGGCTAAGTTTGTTCATGGAGATGTGATTCGGCCAGATAGTGGTGCTTCACTTAAAAAAGGTTGGGTGTTGATGGTTGCTAACGGTAATGGCGCTGGTTGGGGTCGTTATGTTGATGGACAAATTAAAAATTTCTTTCCAAAGGGATTACGTTTTATGGTTAAGCAAACACATTCTGATTTATTAGAGGATGATATGTATTAAAAGCCGGTAGGCTTTTTTTGTTTGTCAAGGACATAATGAGGCCTTGTTCTCGGCAACAAATGACGTATAATATTGTTTTGGACGCATGAATTATGAGCTGATGATATGAGAAATAATGCAATTTATATTTTTTAAATCATCTCAAAAAGGGAGAATAATCATTATGAATAAATCAACTAAAATAATTATTGGTGTAGCCGCTGTAGCGGTTGTGGGTGTTGGCATTTATGCAGCAACGACACATAAATCAAGTACAGCAACTCAAGCGAATGTAGCAGCAAAACTCGGTTTAGTTTTGGATGTTGGTGGTGTCGATGACCACTCATTTAACCAGTCGGCTTGGGAGGGTGCTAAGCAGTATGCAAAGGTAAATCAATTGCAGGCTGGACAAAATAAACCTGTGACTTACTTTACTGCATCGGATCATTCAGATTTAGACCAAAATTTTAATTTAGCAACGAAAAATAAACAATATAAAATTGTTTATGGTATTGGTTATTCGTTAAACCAACCAATTACAAAATCAGCTAAACTAAATCCAAAACAAAAATTTGTTTTAGTTGATGATATTGTCACAAACCGTCCTAACGTTGCCTCAGTTATGTTTCGTTCAGAACAATCATCATATCTAGCCGGTGTCGCAGCAGCTACTAAAGCTCAAAAAAACAATGAGAAAAAAATTGGTTTCATTGGTGGCATTCATGGGAACATTATTGATGCGTTTGATGCAGGTTTTGAGGCAGGTGTTAAAGCAACCGATTCTTCGTTGACAGTTGAAAAGCAATACGCAAATTCATTTACTGATTCTGCTAAAGGAAAAACTATTGCTGCGGCGATGTATGCATCAGGAATTAAAACTATTTTTGCTGCAGCGGGATTTGTGGGCAATGGTGCATTTTCAGAAGCAAAAGCTGAAAATTCTAAGTTGACAGCTGATTCCAAAGATCGTCTATACATTATTGGCGTTGATCGTGACCAAAAATCAGATGGGGCGTATACATCAAAAGATGGTAAAAAGGCAACATCAACACTTGCTTCTTCAATTACTTCGGTTGGGGATGGTGTTAAAAATATTGCTGAGACGTACAATAAAAATAAAACTTTCCCTGGCGGTAAGACAATAGCTTATGGTTTGAAAGAAAATGGCGTTTATTTAACAGATTCAGAATTAACAGCAGCAGAAGCAGCGGCAGTTAAAAAAGCACAGAAGGCAATTATTAATGGCACAATAAAAGTTCCAAATCACCCAAAGGGATCACAATTTGACCAAAAATTTTAAATGCAATTGGTGGATTAAGTGCCACTATAAGTTATGATAAAGAATAAAGTTGAGAAGCGTCACGATTGAGGACGCTTTTTTGTTATAATGATAAGAGTATGTTTTAGGAGGAAGTGTGTTTGTTAGCTATTAATATGATGGAGAACAAACACACAATAATAAAATGGCTTTTAACAAAATAGTAACGGTTCCGGATGATGCGACTTATAAATTAAGTGATAATATCAAAAAATATACACTGGGTGATCTTGGATTTATTACCAACAATGCTG
Source organism: Leuconostoc gasicomitatum LMG 18811 (assembly GCF_000196855.1). Classification (NCBI taxonomy): domain Bacteria; kingdom Bacillati; phylum Bacillota; class Bacilli; order Lactobacillales; family Lactobacillaceae; genus Leuconostoc; species Leuconostoc gasicomitatum. The sequence goes on along the minus strand of NC_014319.1, from coordinate 1,207,872 downwards.
GTGTGCATGTTTTGCATCGTGCTTTAGAACCAGAAAAATCATTAGTCAATGCGATTCAGTTAAAAATATCGGTTAACCAAGAATTGACTGGATTTAAAATAAGCACATTGTCTGCTGGTGATGTCGTTCGCGTTAATATATTTAAAAATAATAACGCAGAAGAAATGACTAAATTGTATCATTTCTTTATGACAGAGTTGGTGGCACGTAATGTGCTGGAAAAGATATAATATGACCAAATTTTATTTCGTCCGTCATGGACAAACTGAATGGAATCTTGAACGTCGTTTTCAAGGCGGGCAAGGTGATTCTAATTTATTACCATCGAGTTACGATGATATGGCAAAAGTCGGCAAGTTTCTTAACCATGTGGATTTTGCGCGTGTATTTGCTTCACCATTAAAACGTGCCCGAATCACTGCTGTTAATATTGTAAAGCACTTAAATTATCATGGACGTTTGTCATTGCGATCAAATATTGCTGAAGTTGGTCTTGGCAAATGGGAAGGTGAATTAGTAGCAAATGTCACCATTAATTACGCAGAGTCGTTCAAAAATTATCGTGAAGATTTAGATAAATTTGAAGGCAAAGAGTTTGAAGGCGAAGGTTACACAAAGGCTGAAAAACGTTTTGTCCGTTTCGTCAAAAATATTGCTAAGCAATATCCAAATGATAATATATTAATTGTCTCGCATGGTATGGCATTATCTTTTGGTATTAATGGCTTGCTTGAACAGCCACGGATGACTATTCGTCAAAGAGGCGGATTAAGTAACACGTCGACAACTGTTTTGTCCACTAATGACGGGCAACATTTTACAGTTGATGACTGGAATAATACAACATATTTGAATAAAAAGCAAAGTGCATCAACTACGATCTAAAAATCGTGTACGACTATGATGAAAAGACGATTTGGACAGAATATTAAATGGCTTATCAAGAACAACAACTCGAAAAAATTACTGGTACGTTACAAAATGTTATATTTGCATCGTCTGATTCCTACTTTAAAATCTTGTCTATTCTGATTGAAGAATCAACGCTTGAAAGTTGGCAAGAGCCTGAAATTATTGCAACTGGCACATTTGCCGATGTGCAAGAGGGCAGTGTATACGCTTTTTATGGTACGGTTGTGCGGCACCCAAAATATGGACAGCAACTGAAAGTAATGCGCTATGAAAATGAATTACCTCCCGATGAAGAAGGGCTCATCAAATATTTTGTGAGTGGGCAATTTTCAGGTATTGGTCAAAAGACAGCTGAAAAAATTGTTGATCATTTGGGTTTAAATGCTGTTAATTTAATTTTGGATGATGTTCATGTATTGGATGGTATCATCAAGGAAGCTACTGCAAAAAAACTTGTCCATAGTTTGCAATTGAATTTGGGCTTAGAACGCTTATTTCAAGTTGGCAACCAATTTGGCATTGGTGCAGATATTGCCGGACGATTGTATGATCAATATGGTAGTGAGGCACAAGATATTTTGATTCAAGATCCTTATCGTTTGGTGTTTGAGTTTGATGGTATATCGTTTAAAACAGCAGATCAGATCGGACAAAAATCGGGCATTGATCATTTGGATGAAAGACGGTTACAGGCAGCAGTTTATGCTGCAATAACGACTGTTAGCTTTCAATATGGGCATACTTATTTAACGCGACAACAGCTACTGCAGTCAACGGCACAATTATTGCGTGATGAGGAACTAAAGGGTGCATTAGAACAGGCAATTACCAAACTATTGGCAACCCATATTTTAGTGGCTGACAATGATAAATTATATACAACAGCTTTGTATGATGCAGAAACACAAGTAGCCCATGACTTGAAACGTTTATTGCAGGCAAAGCAACCATTTGAGATGTCAGTTGCAGATATCGATGCGGCTTTTATCACGCCGGGCCAATTAGAACTCGATAGGACACAAATTGCGGCAGTTAAAGCAGGATTGAACGCACAAGTATTTTTGCTTACTGGTGGGCCTGGAACAGGAAAGACAACCATCGTTCGTTCAATTGTTGCAACATGGCAAAAAATTCTTCAAAAGCGTGCTAAATACTCTGATCAGGCACAGGATTTTTTGAAAATGTATTCAGTTAAAATGGCATCGCCAACTGGTCGAGCAGCCAAACGTATGACTGAAGTAACTGGACATGATGCAACAACAATACACCGTTTACTTGGTATTGCTGATTTAGGTGAACCAGAGTTTACGGCTGATAATCCAATTTCAGGCGGTCTGCTCATTATTGATGAGGCATCGATGTTGGATATTGAATTGACGGCTAAACTACTTGCCGCAGTGCCAAATGGTATGAAACTAATCATTGTTGGTGATTCAGATCAGTTGCCTTCAGTTGGGCCCGGTAATGTATTAGCGGATCTGGTCGCGAGTGGAAAAATGACTCATGTAGAGCTTGATACAATTTATCGACAAGGTAGAGGAAGCAGTATTACCAAGTTGGCACAACATATCAAAAATGGTCAGTTACCGGAAGATTTTATGCAAAATCAACCTGATAGATCAACGTTTATGGTGTCACATGATCAAACCGATATGGCAATTAAACAGGTGGTCCAAGCTGCTATAAAAAAGGGATATACTCAGGATGATTTACAAATTCTAACGCCGATTTATAAAACGACTGCTGGTGTTAATGCGTTGAATACAATGGCGCAAGAATTATTTAATCCAATCAAACCAGCTCAAAAATCTTTGCAATTTGGGACAACAATCTTCCGTAAAGGAGATAAAATTTTGCAATTAGAAAATGATAGTGAGCGTGACGTGTATAATGGGGATATGGGTAAAATTATTGCTGTGCAATATAAAAATGATAAAAGTAATGATGATCATGAGGATCGATTACTGGTTGATTTTGACGGAAAGGAATTATCTTATCCTAAGAAAAATTTAAATCAATTATCACTTGCTTATGCAACCACTGTACATAAGGCACAAGGCAATGAGTTTAAACTTGTAATTGTTGCCTTAACAACCCGATTTGGTTTGATGCTCAATCGAAACTTACTTTACACAGGTATTACGCGTGCAAAAGAAGCTTTAATTTTGGTTGGTGAATATGAAGCATTTAGTCGTGCTGCGCAAACTGCAGTCGCATATCGAGCAACTTTTCTAACAGAACGCTTGAAAGATGAAGTAGTCATTCAACAAAAAAATAGTCATGACAAAAAAACAGAGCGCGCCATTTTAAAAAATATATTAACATTTGAATTGATTCAGTCAGATACCATTGAGCCATTAATTGGATTAAATGGTATCACACCATATGATTTTATGCCAAATTAAAATATGGCCTGTTATAATAAAGTGAGAAAATAAATGGAGTATAAATCATGACGACCCCTGAATATCAAATATTTAGCCTTGGCAGCAATCCAAAATTGGGCAATGAAATTGCTAAAATTTTGGGGACCAAATTATCTGCAATAGATACGCGCCAGTTTGCTGACAACGAAATTTACGAACGTATTGAACAAACTGTGCGAGGACGTGATTTATATGTGATTCAAGGTATTTCAGATCCAGTGAATGATAATTTTATGAAATTGATGATTTTTATTGACGCAGCAAGACGTGCGTCGGCAAAAACAATTAATGTTGTGTTACCTTATTTTGGTTATGCACGTGCGGATCGCAAGGCACGTTCACGAGAACCTATTTCGGCTCGTTTAATTGCTAATATGTTAGAATCTCAGGGCGTAAAACGTGTTATAACAATGGATCTCCATGCAGATCAGGTGCAAGGTTTCTTTGATATACCGGTGGATCATTTACTTTCTATGCCTGCATTAGGACACTATTTTTATGAAAATGATTTATTAGGAGACGATCTAGTTGTCGTTGCACCTGATCATTCTAGTGTTGGTCGTGCGCGTAAATTTGCTGAATTATTGCACGCAGAGTGGGCAGTTGTTGATCGTCGTGTTGATAATTTAGCAGCTAATAAGTCGTATGCTGTGACAGGTAATGTTACTGGTAAAAGAGCCATATTGGTGGATGATATTATTGATACTGGGACGAGTATGGTAGTTGCTAGTGAGGCTTTAGTTGCTGCAGGTGTTACAAAAATTTACGCTGTTGCACCACATGCTGTCTTTTCAGATCAATCAACCAATAGACTTGTTGAATCAGCTATTCAACAAGTCATTATAACAAATACTATTGAAGTACCAGTCGCCAAGCAATTTAATAAATTAATACAAATATCTGTGGCATCACCGTTTGCGGAAACTATTCGTCGCGTTAATGCATTTGAAAGTATAGAAGATATTATGAAGAGCCCAGATAACTTGGATGTGATGTTATGAAAACTATTAACGTTAAGCCATTTCTTTCACCAGAATGGAGCATTTCTGATGAAATGTTTGTGACTACACAATTTGGGGCATGCATCGAATTTAAAACTACCGGTGTTGCAAAAATACAATTGAATTTTAAAACAAGTTGTCAGGGAGTATCTTTTGTTGTAAAAATTAATGAAGAAGCGTGGCAAACGTTACCAATGATAGAACAACAATTGGTATTGACAATACCAACTGAACTATCGCATATACGAATCATGCTACGTGCCATTAACTCTAATAGCATGGCGCTATGGCAGCAGAAAATTATCTTATCAACCATGTTAATTGATAGTGGTCAGGTAACACAAGTTTCGTATAATGAACCCTATGTCACATTTGTTGGGGACTCAATTACAGCTGGGGAGGAAATGGCTCTAGATGGTAATCATCCAGAGTTGAGTTATCCTTTATTAGTGGCCGAAGCACTAGGGAAGCCACTTAACCGCATTGCCTATGGTGGCACTGGATTAACAGCAAGTGCGCCATTTCAAGAACCTACAGCAATTTCTGCTTTATGGCAAGTGGCTGACAACATTGAACGTCAGCGTGTCTTAACAGATCTTGTTATTGTGAATTACGGGACTAACGATTTTAATTATGGTGCCACATCAGACGCTTTCGCATTTGGTTTGCGAATTTATTTATTAGAATTGATAAAACGCTTTCATTCTGCTAAAATAATTTTGATGATACCTTTTAATGGTGCGTTTAAAGATATTTATCAGACCGAAGTAAAACGATTTGATAATTTTATAATTATGGCAACAGATAATTGGATCGTGCCAAATCTGAAAGTACATCCATTAAGTAGTGAACATAAGCAAATTGCTGAGCATATTTTGAGAGGACTTTAACCATGGTTTATGCAGCAGACGAACAACGTTATGAGAAGTTACCCTATCGCCGGGTAAGTGATTCTGGACTGATTTTACCGGCCGTATCTTTTGGATTGTGGCGTAATTTGGGCGACCAAATGCCACTTGAAAATTCTAAAAAAGTTATCTTAAAAGCATTTGATAATGGCATTTTTAGTTTCGATAATGCTTCTAATTACGGGCCAAGTAACGGGACAGCGGAAGAAACATTTGGGCAAGTTTTTCGAAGTGATTTAAAACCCTATCGCGATGAATTAGTCATAACAACTAAAGCTGGTTATCATATGTGGCCAGGGCCGTTAGGAGAATTTTCTGGCAAAAAAACGCTGACTGCTGCATTAGATCTCAGTCTACAACGTATGGGTCTTGATTATGTTGATATTTTTTATGCACACCGTTGGGATCCAAACACACGATTAGAAGAAACAGCGTTGGCTTTAGATTTGTTAGTTAAGCAAGGCAAAGCCTTGTATATCGGTGTTTCAAATTATACGGCAGAGCAAACTGAGGCTATTGCTAAAATATTTAATACGTTAGGGACCCCATTTATAGGTAATCAAGTATCATATAATATGTTGAATCGTACTGCTGAAAAAGATGGATTACTTGAAGTGTTAGATAAAAACCATGCTGGCTTAATTGCTTATGGACCGTTGGCAGAAGGATTACTGACGGATCGTTATTTGGAGGATATACCTAATGATTATCCAATTCATCGCACAAATGAGTTTTTATTTGAGTCTGGGAAAACTGCATTAATTGCCAAACTAAATGCATTAAATACAATTGCAATGGCGCGCGGCCAAAAATTGTCACAAATGGCACTTGCTTGGTTATTAAAAGATGAGCGTGTGCCGAGCGTTATAATTGGTGCTAGCAAGATTAATCATTTATTGGATAATTTATCATTTAGTGATAATATGCTATTTAGTGATGATGAGCTTGTGCGTATTCAAAATATTTTAGAAAAATAAAGTTATTCAAATGTAATATTGACTAGTTATACAAACGACTGTGATCAAATTAAATCGTTAATTAATGAACAGTTTTTGGTGTACAAATTATAATAAAAAATAGCAAGGACGCAATGTGATTTCAATCGTATTACTCAAAACATCAATTCTACCTTCACAAAATGAGCATCAAATAATTTTATTTGGACTCGTTTTTTTTGCTACATTTGTTATCTTTAGTCTTGGTCAGTTAATTATGAATTATAGGCGAAAACGGCATAATTTTGCGTTTTATAATAGTATTATAGCCGCGTGTGTCGTCACAGTAATGGCAATTAGTGGATTATATGTTTATCAGAACAACATATTTGGTATCAATGATATAACCAGAAAGTATTTTCAAAAGCGTGAACGTACAATACTTAATAAAAAAAGTACAAACGATCATACAAAGCGATCTGTGATTTCTCAAATGGTTATGCGTAATGCAGCGAAAGGTTTAGAAAAACAAGGATTTGTTTCTATTCCGAGTCAAAATATTTTATTGCCAATTTATAATGATGCCTATTCTGATAAAGGCTTAAATGCAGGAGCTGATTACGCTAATCGCTCAGAAGTTGATCCGACTGGTCAAGAAAAGCCAAGCATGGGTCATAGTAATTATGGACTGGCAGCACATAATTTTAATGATGGTCATACTGGATTCAGTGCACTACAAGAATCAACAAATCGCAATGAACCATATATAGTCAACGGTCAGTTAAAAGGTTCATCGTGGTTAAATGGTCAAGATGTTTTGCTAGCTAACCAAAAAGGTATTTACCGATATATCATTTATGGACAGACAACAGTTTCAGCAACAGAAGTATCGATTTTAAATCCGACAAAAAATGTTGAATTAACTATTATCAGCTGTTTGTTTCCATCAACGCAGTATCGTATTATTACACATGCAAAACTGCAAAAAACGTATACATGGGCTCAAGCGCCGGCGAAATATGTCAGTGAGTTTAATTTAAATGTGCGTCATACGAATGCACGTGCTAATTGGTGGAATCCGGGAATTGAAGAAGGTGCTAATGGCAATAAAGGTGGCCAAAATTAATTGGTGTTTTAACCAGAATAGTTTGACGTGACTTTTTTTTAATAAATGACGCCATGGCCGGTAGATTTAATCTACCGGCCATGGCGTCATTTATTAGTTATAACAGTATTTCATAATGGTTGAATCCAAGTGTTTTGTGCGCCAGCTTTTGTTAACGCGTTAGCGATTGTAATGGCATCATCATTATTTCTAGCTAAAGCAAACATCGCACCGCCTATACCAGCACCAGTTAGTTTAGCACCTAATGCACCGGCATGGATGGCAGCATTAACAAGGTTATCTAGTTTTGGATGGGAAATGCCTAATGATTGTAGCTCATGATGAGCTGCTGTAAATAACAATCCTGCATGATCTGGATTATTGCTAGTCAAATCAATGCGTACTTTATTTGCTATTTTTCCAAGATGTATAATTTTTTGCCAAGTGAGTTCGTAATCGACATCAAGCTGACTTTTAACAATATTAATAGCATGCATTGTCTGGCCATGTATGCCGGTATCGGCAACGACTAAAGTGCCTGTAAGTGACATGGTAAAAGGTGTTAATTCTTGATGCTTTACAAAC